>JAFKJY010000103.1:17746-48349 GCA_017305835.1 Hyphomicrobiales bacterium | reverse complement strand
CCGGCATAGAGCGCCTTGAGCTCCGCCGCCCGCGTGCCGCCCGGCGCCAGCGCGGGATCGGCATCGACGGCGCCGACATCGGCCTCATAAGCCTCGGCGACGCGCTTGGTGATGGTGGTGAACTCCATCGCCTTGAGGAAGGCGATCAGCTTCGGCCCGTTCGGCGGCTGCAGCACCAGCTCGTCGATCTGCGCCGTCACCGGCACGTCGGTCTTCAGCGTCACGAGCTGGCGCGACAGGCGCGCGTTCTCGGTATGCTCGATGATGTTCTCGCGCCGCTTCTGCTGCTTGATCTCGGAGGCGCGCGCCAGCAGCGTGTCGAGGTCGCCATATTCCTCGAGGAGCTGCGCAGCCGTCTTCGGCCCGATGCCGGGCACGCCCGGCACGTTGTCGATGGAATCGCCGGTCAACGCCTGCAGGTCGATCATCTTCTCGGGCGGCACGCCCCATTTCTCGATGACCTCGGGGACGCCGATCTGCCGGTCCTTCATCGGGTCGTACATCGACACGGTCGGGCCGACGAGCTGCATCAGGTCCTTGTCGGAGGACACGATCGTGGTGTCGCCGCCGGTGTCGCACATCAGCCGCGCATAGGTGGCGATCAGGTCGTCCGCCTCGAAGCCTTCCATCTCCAGGCAGGGCAGGTCGAAGGCGCGCGTCGCCTCGCGGATCAGGCCGAACTGCGGGATCAGGTCCTCCGGCGGCTCCGTGCGGTTGGCCTTGTAGGCGCCGTAGAGCTCGTTGCGGAAGGTCTTCGACGAATAGTCGAAGATCACGGCGAAATGCGTCGGGATGACGCCGACGGCGGTGTCGCGCGCGTCGCGCAGCAGCTTCCAGATCATGTTGCAGAAGCCGAGCACGGCCGACACCGGCAGGCCGTCCGACTTGCGGTTGAGCGGGGGGAGCGCATGGTAGGCGCGGAAGATGTAGCCCGAGCCGTCGACGAGGAAGAGATGCTTGCCGTTTGCCATGGGCGCAAGGCGTAACGTGCCGCCTCCTGCCTGTCCATCGCAAAGCGCCGGGCGGCCCGTTCGCTGCTGACTCGGGCCGGTTTTCCGGGGTTTTCCGCGGTCACGCCTTCGTTACATAACTGTAATGTTCGTGCCCTTGAATCGCCATTTTCAAATCCACAAATACGGGTCATCGGCAATTGACGCCGAAGTCCGGAAATAGGCCCGTCCCCCGCCTACCGGACACCAAGGCGGCAGCCTCATCCCCCTCTCCGGGCTGCCGCCGCGTTTGGAGTAATGCCGCCGTGGTTCCCCCTCCACCACGGCGGCACTTTTTTGCGCTTCCGGCGCAAACGCGGGTCTTTCCGATCAGGCTGCGCCGAACTACGGTCGGCCCACAGAATCGAAAGGCCTGCCCATGATCGCCCTCGCGCCCGTCCTCGACGCCATCGACAAGAACCTCGACCGCAGCCTGGAGCGGCTGTTCGAGCTGATCCGGCTAAAGTCGGTCTCGACCGACCCCGCCTTCGACCCCGAGGTGCGCAAGGCGGCGGAGTGGCTGGCGGCGGATCTGCGTTCGATCGGCTTCGACGCCTCGGTGCGCGACACGATCGGCCATCCGATGGTCGTCGGCCACCACGACGGCGCCGCGCCCGACGCCCCGCACGTCCTGTTCTACGGCCATTACGACGTGCAGCCGGTCGATCCGCTCAACCTGTGGACCGACGACCCGTTCGACCCGAAGATCAAGACCGTCGACGGCCGCAAGGTCATCACCGGCCGCGGCTCTTCCGACGACAAGGGTCAGTTGATGACCTTCGTCGAGGCCTGCCGCAACTACAAGACCGTCCACGGCGCGCTGCCCTGCAGGGTGACGATCCTGTTCGAGGGCGAGGAGGAGTCGGGCTCCAAGTCGCTGAAGCCCTTCCTCGAGGCCAATGCGGACGAGCTCAGGGCCGACTTCGCCATGGTCTGCGACACCGGCATGTGGGACGACCGCGAGACCCCGGTCATCTGCGTCGGCCTGCGCGGCCTCGTCGGCGAGCTGATCACCATACGCGGCTCCGACCGCGACCTGCATTCCGGCATCTATGGCGGCGCGGCCGCCAACGCCAACCACATCATGGCGCGCGTGCTGGCCGACCTGCACGACGAGACCGGCCGCGTCACCATCCCCGGCTTCTACGAGGGCGTCGAGGAGACCCCGTCGCAGATCCTGGAAAGCTGGAACCGGCTCGGTCAGACGGCGGACGATTTCCTCGGCCCGATCGGACTGTCCATCCCGGCCGGCGAGAAGGGGCGCACGGTCCAGGAGCTGACCTGGGCGCGCCCGACCGCCGAGGTCAACGGCATGTGGGGCGGCTATACGGGCGACGGCTTCAAGACCGTCATTCCCGCCGAGGCGCATGCGAAGGTCTCGTTCCGGCTCGTCCACGACCAGGATCCGGCGGCCATCCGCGCCGCCTTCCGCAAGTTCGTGGAGGAGCGCATCCCCGCCGACTGCTCGGTCGAGTTCCAGCCGCATGGCGGCTCGCCCGCGCTCCAGATCCCCTACGACGCCCCGATCATCCTCAAGGCCAAGGCGGCGCTGTCGGACGAATGGCCGAAGCCGGCGGTGATGGTCGCCACCGGCGGGTCGATCCCGATCGTCGGCGATTTCAAGCACCTGCTCGGCATGGACACGCTGCTCACCGGCTTCGGCCTCGACGACGACCGCATCCATTCGCCCAACGAGAAGTACGAGTTCATCTCGTTCCACAAGGGCCAGCGGTCCTGGGCGCGCATCCTCGACGCGATCGCCGCGAAGTAGGACGGGGCCGATGACCATACGCTTCCATGCCTTCGACCTCCCCGACCTGGCCCAATATCAGGTCGACGCCGTCGCCATCGACACCGAGACGCTGGGGCTCAACCCGCATCGCGACCGGCTCTGCGTCGTGCAGATCTCGCCCGGCGACGGCAGCGCCGACGTGATCCAGATCGCGCCCGGCCAGAAGAAGGCGCCGAACCTGACCGCGCTGCTCAGGGACCGCAAGATCACAAAGATCTTCCACTATGCCCGTTTCGACCTCGCCGTGCTCTACAACGCCTTCGGCGTCATGCCGGAGCCGGTGTTCTGCACCAAGATCGCCTCGCGGCTGACGCGCACCTACACCGACCGCCACGGGCTGAAGGACATCTGCGCCGAGCTTCTCGGCGTCAGCCTGTCGAAGCAGCAGCAGTCGTCCGACTGGGCGGCCGCGACGCTTTCCCCGGAGCAGCTCGAATATGCCGCATCCGACGTGCTGCACCTGCACGCGCTGCGCGAGAAGCTGAAGTTCCGGCTGGAGCGCGAGCGCCGCACCGGCGAGGCGGATGCCTGTTTCCGCTTCCTGCCGACGCGCGCCAGGCTCGACTTGATGGGCTGGGGCGAAGAGGACATCTTCGCCCATAGCTGACGCGCGCGCTTACTCGGCCGGCTGGATCGCGGGCTTCGGCGCGGCCGGCCGGTCGATATAGGCCCAGTCGGGCCGCTCGAACAGGAAGTGCCCGCGCCCGGTCCATTGCACAAGGCCGTAGAGCATGACCGACCCGGTGACGCCGGCCGCGAGCGTCAGCACCGACATCGTGCCGACGTCTGCGATGATGCCGGTCTTGGTCAGGAAGACCCGCGCCACCGTCATCGGCAGGAAGAAGGCGAGGTAGACGACGATCGAATGGGCGCCCAGCCAGGTGAGCCAGCGCGTCCACGGCAGGCCGGTCAGCAGCGTCGCCACCGTGACGATCGCCAGCGCGCCGGCGCCGCCGAGGATCAGCGAGATCACCGGCATGCCGGAGAAGCCGTTGTTGCCGAGGTTGATGACCTGCAGCGCGTCCGGCACCGGCGCGAACACGATCGCCGCCTCCGCCACGAACCAGGCGGCCAGGATCGCCACCGCCGCTCGGCGGTGCGCGCCCATCCAGTCGGCGATCGAGAAGATGCGATCTGCCAAGGCGTAGCCGGCATAGAAGAAGACGTAGCGCTGGCAGAACTCGTCGAAGATCACCGAGCCGGTCTCGACCGGCAGGATCTCCAGGATCGCCGCCCAGCCGAGCACGAACCACACCGGCAGCCCCTTCACCAGGCGGGTGAACAGGAAGAATACCGGCAGCATGTAGATGAACCAGAGCGTGCCGTAGGGCTGCACGAAGCCGAGCAGAAATTCCCGAAATGGGGCACCTGCTCCGTTCTCGGACATCAGGCCGGGTGACTTGAGCACGATCTCGATGGTCATCCACAGCAGGTAGAAATAGGCGAAGTGGATGACCTTGCGGTCGAGATAGCGCAGCCACGGCCGGTCGATGACGAGGCCGAGGAAAAGCCCGGAAATCATGAAGAAATCTGGCATTCTGAAGGGCCAGGCGAACAGGATGACGTAGTTCATCCAGCCCTCCTGCCCCGTTGCGATCTGTACGCCGATGGTCGAGTGCATCATCACGACGAAGATGATGCAGATGCCCTTCGCGGTATCGACCCACCCGATTCGAGAATTTTCCATGTTTGCCGCATCCGATCTGTCAATGGACGGTAAGCACGAAGCGGGCCAATCGGGACGAATGCGTCAAAGCTCTCGCAAGCGCGGTTAACGAATTCGCCGAACGTGCGGCCGGTCTGCTTAACGGCCGCTTAAACCTGCTCGCCTAGTTTTCCGTATCCGGAAGGGTGCAAACGGGGACGAGATGGCAGGACGATCCGGCGGCCGGCGCATAGAGCCGCATTTCGATGCCCCCGCGCGCGGGCGCGGCGACCTGTCCGTCGACGAGGACGACAGGGTCGTGCCGGCGCGGCGTCCCGCCCGCGCCAAGGGCTCCGGCAAGCGTTCGGGCGGCTCCCGCCGCGCGCGCGGCCGGCGAAGCAGCGCGGGCCTGTTCGGCTTCCTGCGGCGCGCGGCCTACTGGTGCCTCGTGCTCGGCCTGTGGGGCGGCATCGCGGTCGCCGGCCTCGTCGCCTGGTACGGCGCGCGCATGCCGAGCGCGACCACCTGGGCCATCCCCGACCGTCCGCCCAACGTCCGCATCGTCTCCGTCGAAGGCCAGTTGATCGCCAATCGCGGCATGATGGGCGGCCAGGCCGTCGGCCTGCACGAGATGTCGCCCTTCATCCCCAAGGCCGTCATCGCCATCGAGGACCGCCGCTTCTACTCGCATTTCGGCGTCGACCCGCTCGGCCTTGCCCGCGCTTTGGTCGAGAACCTGACCACCGGGCAGATCTCGCAGGGCGGCTCGACGCTCACCCAGCAGCTCGCCAAGAACCTGTTCCTCAAGCCCGACCGCACCATCGAGCGCAAGGTGCAGGAGGTGCTGCTGTCGCTCTGGCTGGAGCACAAGCACACCAAGGACCAGATCCTCGAAATGTACCTGAACCGCGTCTATTTCGGCGCGGGCGCCTATGGCGTGGAAGCCGCCTCTCGCCGCTATTTCGGCAAGCCGGCGAGCGAGGTCAGCCTGTCGGAGGCGGCGATGCTGGCGGGCCTGCTCAAGGCGCCGTCGCGCCTGTCGCCGTCGCGCGACCCCAAGGCCGCGCAGGAGCGCGCACAGGTCGTGCTCGCCGCGATGCGCGATTCCGGCATGATCAGCGGCGCCGAGATGAAGGTCGCCGCCAGCAACCCGGCCGCCCGCGCCCGCGCCTACTGGACCGGTTCGGAACACTATGTCGCCGACAAGGTGGTGGAGGAGCTGCCCGGCCTCGTCGGCGAGATCGGCTCCGACCTGATCGTCTACACGACCGTCGACTACGGCCTGCAGAAACTGGCCGAGAAGTCGATCCGCCGGCTGATCGACGACGAGGGGCGCAAGCTCAACGTCAGCCAGGGCGCGCTGGTCTCGATCGACAACACCGGCGCCGTGCGCGCCATGGTCGGCGGCTACGACTACGCCTCCAGCCAGTTCGACCGCGCCTCCGAGGCGAAGCGCCAGCCGGGCTCGGCCTTCAAGCCTTTCGTCTACATGGCCGCGCTCGAAGGCGGCATGACGCCCGCGACGGTGCGCAACGACGCCCCCGTCAAGCTGGGCAAGTGGCAGCCGGCGAATTTCGACGACAAGTATTACGGCGAGGTGACGCTGGCGACGGCGCTGGCCAAGTCGCTCAACTCGGTGGCCGTGCGCCTCGTCAACGAGGTCGGCCCCAAGAAGGTCGTCGACGCGGCCTACCGCATGGGCATCGAATCCGACCTCCAGACCAATGCCTCGATCGCACTCGGCACGTCCGAGGTGACGCCGCTGGAGCTGACCGCCGCCTACGTGCCCTTCGCCAATGGCGGCTTCCGCCCGCTCGTCCACTTCATCGACAAGGTGACGACGCCCGCCGGCAAGGTCGTCTGGCAGCGCCAGACCGACGGCATGCCGCGCGTCGTGCGCGCCGACGTGGTCGGCATGATGAACGCCATGATGGAGAAGACGCTGGAGAGCGGCACCGCGCGCAAGGCCGCCTTCGGCTGGCCCGCCGCCGGCAAGACCGGCACCACCCAGAACTCGCGCGACGTCTGGTTCGTCGGCTACACCGCCAACCTCACGACCGGCGTCTGGTTCGGCAATGACGACGGCACGCCGACCAGGAAGGTGACGGGCGGCTCGCTGCCGGCGATCGCCTGGAAGGAATTCATGACGGCCGCGCATGAGGGCGTGCCCGTCAGGCAGTTGCCGGGCTACGTGCAGCAGCCGCTCGACCCTGCGACGATGCCGCTGCCGTCCGGCGACGTGACCGACCCCGACCGGCCGACCGCCGCGCTGCCGCCGCCGGCGCGCCCTGCGCCGCGGCTCGATCCCGTCGCCGAGGCGATCCGTTCCGACCGGGCCGAAAGCACAGCCTCGATCGCGCGGCCGGCCGAGGACGTCGCACCGGCCCGTTCGGCCGCGCCCGTCGTCCGCGCCGCCCCCGCCCCGAAGCCCCTTCCCGCCGCCGGCGGACCAGGCAGGGCCGTGCCGTTCGGCATGAGCCGCCGCCCGGTGCCGCCGGGCGAGGTCGGGCGCTAGCTCGCCAGGAAGTCGCGCAGCAGCGCGATCTCGGCGGCGCTGGCGAGCGTCGGCGCGTGTCCCACGCCGGGGAACTCGACAAGCCGCGGCTTCGGCCCGCGCCTCTGCATCTCGGCCGCCACCTGAGCCGGCAGGACGTCCGATTCGGCGCCGCGCAGGAGCAGCGTCCTCGCCGTTATCGTGTCGTAGGCGTCCCACTGGTCGAGGTCGCCCTTGTGATGCGTGAACTGGCTGACGATGTTGGGGTCGTAGTGCACCGTCACGCGGCCGCCGTCGGTGCGCCGCATCGAGGTGTCGGCCATGCGCCGCCAGAAGGTGTCGCCGTTGCGGCCGAACGGCGCGTAGTTCTTCCTGAGCCAGGCCTCGAGCTCGGCCACTGTGTCGTAGGTCGGCACGTCGCCGACATAGGCGGCGATGCGCGCCGAGGCCGCCTCCGGTATGTCCGGCCCGATGTCGTTGATGACGAGATGGGTCATGCGGCCCTTGAGCGCGCCGGCCGCCAGCGTCACCCCGATCAGCCCGCCCATCGAGGTGCCGACCCAGCGCAGCCGCTCGATGCGGTAGTGGTCGAGCACGCCGAGCGCGGTCGCCCCGAAGGTGGCGTAGGAATAGTCCTTCGTGAAGTCGCGCGCCCAGGACGACAGTCCGCGCCCCAGCGTGTCGGGGCAGATCACGAAATAGCTGTCGGACAGCGCCTCGGCCGCCTCGTCGAAGTCGCGCCCGGTGCGCGCCAGCCCGTGCCACATGACGAGCGCCGGCAGGGCCGGGTCGCCCCATTCGGTGACGTGCATCTCGAACCCTGCGGCCTGGATGTAGGCGGAGCGGGGTCCGCGGCTCGAACTGTTCATTTGTGACCGCCTTTGCCCAGCAATGTCCCGGCGATGCCGGCTGGGAAGAAATAGACCAGCAGGATGAAGAGCAGGCCGAGCCACAGCAGCCAGCGGTCGGGGTTGAGCAGGTCCGGCACCAGCGGCAGGCCGCTTGTCGCGTCGGCCGCCGCCTGCATCAGGTCCTTCAGGTAGAACTGCGCCAGGCTCATGATGACGACGCCGATGATCGCGCCGATCATCGTGCCCATGCCGCCGATCACCACCATCAGCAGGATGTCGATCATGATGGCGAAGGAGAGCACGGCCTCCGGCCCGGCATATTTGAGCCAGACCGCCCGCAGGATGCCTGCGAGCGCTGCGATCACCGCAGCGAGGCAGAAGATCGCGGTGCGGTAGGCCACCACCCGGTAGCCGATCGCCTCGGCGCGCGTCTCGTTCTCGCGGATCGCCTCCAGCACCGTGCCGAGCGGCGACCGCACGATCCGCACCATGACGAGGAACAGCACCAGCGCCGACAGGAAGACGAAATAGTAGAGCGCGACCCGCCCGTTGAGCGGCACGCCGAACAGGGTCGCGACCTTGCCGTCGGCGCCGGTCAAGAGCTTGGTGGCGGGCGAGAAGAAGCGCGGGATCTCGTAGATCAGCCCGTCCTCGCCGCCGGTGATGTCGGAGAGCTGGCTCGCCAGCACCAGCATGACGGAAGCCGCCGCCAGCGTCACCATGGCGAAGAAGATCGCCTTCACCCTGAGCGACAGGAGCCCGATCAGCACGGCGAGCACCAGCGCGCAGGCGACGCCTGCCGCGCCGCCGGCCAGGATCGCGGAAAAGCCCGGCCCCATCGCCTTCAGCGCGATCGCCGTGCCGTAGGCGCCGAGCCCGAAGAACATCGTGTGCGCGAAGGAGACGATGCCGGTGTAGCCGATCAAGAGGTCGTAGCTGGCGACCAGCACGACGAAGATGCAGATGCGCGCGGCGACGTCGATGCCGCGCACGTTTCCGTGCAGGAGGAACGGCGCCAGCACCAGCACGACCCCGATGACGGCCACGATCGCGTAGACGACGAGCCGGCCGGCGGGGAGGCGGCGGAAAGCGGGCGAAGCCGAAAGCGCGGTCATTTCTGCACCGCCGGCTTCAGCCCGTAGGGGCGCCACAGCAGGATCGCCATCATCAGGATCATGTTGGAGGCGAGCGCCATCTTGGGCATCAGGAAGGCGACGTAGTTGGCCGTCAGCCCGACCATGATGGCGCCCAGCAGCGAACCCTCGATCGAGCCGAGCCCGCCGATGATGACGACGATGAAGACGAGGATCATCATCTCGGCGCCCAGCGTCGGCGTGATCAGCGCCTGGTAGCCCGCCCACATCGCCCCGCCCATCGCGGCGAGCGCCGAGCCCGCCATGAACACGCCGATGAACAGCCGGTCGATGCGGAAACCGAGTGCCTCGACCATCTCGCGGTTCTCGACGCCGGCGCGGATCAAGAGGCCGATGCGCGTGCGCCTCAGCACGAGATACATGGCGACGTAGACGGCGAGCCCGAGCAGGAAGGCGAAGACGCGGTAGGTCTCGATCGCCACGTTGCCGATCAGGATCGAGCCTTCCAGCACCGCCGGCCGCGGCACCGCGATCGGCACCCCGCCCCAGATCGCCAGGATGAGCTGCTCGGCCACGATCAGCGCACCCATCGTCACCAGGATCTGGCGCAAATGGTCCTTGTAGACCGGCTTCACCACGACGCGCTCGAAGAACCAGCCGGCCGCCGCGCCGAACGTGGTGGCGGCCGCGACCGCGAGCAGCAGGGCCGCGATGTTGAGCGCCGCGCTACCGCCGCTCACCCAGGACGACAGCGCCGCCAGCACGGAGGCCGCGATGAAGGCGCCGAACGAGACGAAGGCCGAATGGCCGAAGTTCAGCACGTCCATCAGCCCGAAGATCAGCGACAGGCCGGACGCCATCAGGAAGATCATCATCCCCATCGCCAGCCCGGCGATGGTGAGCGTGAGCCATGTCGAGGTCGGGATGAGGAACAGCGTGAAGATGCCGATCGCCACCGGCAGCAGGTAGACGCCGCCGAGGCGGGCGAGGGTTGTCTTCATCGCGGAGCGCCCCCGTTGTCGGACGACATCATTGGTGCGCCTCCAGCGACAGGGAGAGCAGCCGGGTCTGCAGCGCCTCGTCGGCGGCCAGCTCCGCCATCGGCCCGGTGTGCACGATGCGGCCGTCGTCGATGACGGCGACCGTGGCGCCGAGGGAGCGGGCAAAGAGAAAATTCTGCTCGACCAGCAGGATCGTCGTCTCCTTGGCGATCTCGCGGAAGGCGTCGATCATCGCCCGGATGATCGAGGGCGCCAGCCCCTTGGTCGGCTCGTCGATAAGGATCAGGTCGCGCCGCTCGATGATGGCGCGCGAGATCGCCAGCATCTGCTTCTGGCCGCCCGACAGCGCGTGCGCCGGCTTGTCCCAGAACTTCTGCATGGCCGGGAACAGCGCGAAGATGCGGTCGAGCCGGCCCTTGTCGAAGCTGCCGTCATTGCTGGCCAGCCGCATGTTCTCCTCGACGGTGAGCCCGCCGAATATGCCCATGTTCTCCGGCACGTAGGCGATGCCCAGCCGGGCGATGTCGGGGGTGGCCATCGCGGTGATGTCGTGGTGGCGGAAGACGATCGCGCCGGAACGCGCCCGCCACAGGCCCATGATGGTGCGCAGCGTCGTCGTCTTGCCGGCGCCGTTGCGGCCGAGCAGCACGTGCACGCCGCCTTCCGGCACGTCGAGGCTGACGCCGTGCAGGATGCGGTGCTGGCCGAGGTCGGTGTGGACGTCGTCGAGCCGCAGGGCGGATCCGCCTGCGCTCATGCGGCCTCCTCCGCGCCGATGCCGAGATAGATCTCGCGCACCAGCGGCAGCGCCATCACCGCGTCGGGCAGGCCGTCGGCGATCAGCTCGCCATTGTGCAGCACCACGATGCGGTCGGCGAGCGCGCGCACCACGTCCATCTTGTGCTCGACCAGCAGGATCGTCTTCGACCTGTCGCGCTTGATCTCCGCGATCAGCTCCAGGATCACCGGCGCCTCGTCGACCGACATGCCGGCGGTCGGCTCGTCGAACATGTAGATGTCGGGCTGCATCGCCATCAGCAGCGCCACCTCCAGCTTGCGCTGGTCGCCATGCGGCAGCGCCGCGGCGGGATAGTCGGCGACGTCGCTGAGGCGGGTGCGGGCGAGGTGCTCGCGCGCCTCCTCGGCCAGCCGCGGGAAGGAGGAGGCGGGCCGGAACAGGCGCGGGCCGATGCCCTCGCGGGCCTGCACGGCCAGCCGCACGTTCTCCAGCACGCTGAGCTTGGGGAACAGGTTGGTGAGCTGGAAGGCGCGGCCGATGCCGGCCTTGGCGCGCGCCGACGGCGACAGCCGCGTGATGTCGGCCTCGCCCTTGAAGATGCGGCCGGCGGTCGGCGCGAGCTGGCCCGAGACGAGGTTGAACCATGTCGTCTTGCCGGCGCCGTTGGGCCCGACGATCACCGTCAGCTCGCCCGGCCTGAACGCGCAGGTGACGCCGTTGACGGCCGCATGGCCGCCGAAGCGGATCGTCAGGTCCTCGGTGCGCAGCGATGGGGACATGGAGAACAGGTCAATAGGGGAATAGGGCAGTAGGCAGTAGGGAATAGGGCAGCTAGGCCAGCGGGCCAGGAGGAACAGGAGTCCACCGAAGGACCGTCGTTCCCCCTATTGCCCTACTGCCTTACTGCCCTATTGCCGTAACCTCACTCCTGGTTGTTGCGGCCGATGGGGATCTTCATCTCCTCGGGCTTGATCTCGCGGACCAGCTCGGGGATCGCCCATTCGACGTTCGGGTCGACCTTGATCTTGAAGTGGAACATCGACTGCAGCGCCTGGTGGTCTTCCTTGCGGAAGGTCATCGGGCCCTTGGGCGTGTCGAAGCTCATGCCCTCCATCGTCTTGATGAGCGTGTCGGTCTCCCAGTTGTCGGCCGTCTCGAGCGCCTTGACGATGGCCATCGCCGCCGCCATGCCGCCGGCCGTGAAGAAGTCCGGCGGCGAATTGAAACGCTTCTTGTGCTCGGCCACCAGCCAGTCGTTCACCGGGTTCTTCGGCGCCTCGTAATAGTAATACATCGCGCCTTCCATGCCCGGCATCTTCTTGTAGGCGACGAGCGCCGGCAGGATGTTGCCGCCGGTCGACAGCTCGATGCCGAAGCGGGACGGGTCGGCCGCCAGGATCGGCGTGAACGGGTCGATGCCGGCCACGTTGATGAAGATCACCTTGCGGCCCGGCTGGTCCTTCAGCGCATTGAACAGCCGCTCGATCGTGGCGGTGAAGTCGGTGGTCTGCTGCGGGACGTATTCCTCCAGCACGACATGCGCGCCGGTGCCTTCGAGCGCGCCCTTGAAGGCGGCGACGCCGTCGCGGCCGAAGGCGTAGTCCTGCGCCAGCGTAGCGACGTAGAGGTTTGCGTCGGGCTTGAGCGCCACCGCCTGCGCCTGCATGTCCATCGACGAGTTGCGCGAGGTCTTGAAGACGTACTTGTTGGAATCCTTGCCGGTCAGGCTGTCGGCGACCGCCGGCTCGACCACCAGGATCTTCTGGTACTCCGCCGCGATCGGCAGCATCGCGGTGGCGACGCCCGAGGAGGTCTCGCCGACCGCCATGATCACGTTCTCGTCCTGATAGGCCTCGGCGAGCAGGGCGCGCGCGATGTCGGGCTTGAACTGGGTGTCCTTCTCGACCACCTCGAGCTTGCGGCCCTTGACCTCCATCGTGCCCTTGGTGGCGTATTCGAGGCCGAGCTGGAAGCCGGTCGACGTCTGCTTGGAATAGGCCTCCAGCGGCGAGCCGGACAGTCCGTGCACCAGCGCGATCTTGGCCGGGCCGTCCTGCGCGGCCGCGAGCGTCGCGGCCATCATGGCGCTCGTCACCGCCAGCGCGGCGAGCAGTTTTCTCATCGTGATCTCCTCCACATGCTCGACGCGTGAAAGCCTGTGGCGCGGGCGGCCCGTCGAGCGGCCGGCGCGCCGGTATCCCTTCGCGAGGAGGCGGATGCGGCCGTGGCGCGGCGACTGCGGCCGCGCTGCCGGTCCTCCCCCCTTCCGCACCGTTGCGGCCGGACGGCCTTTCTGCTTGGTGCGGTGCGAACCGGCCGCTATTATCGGCGGCAGCGAAAAATGCCCGCAATATCGTAGAAATACGGGGATGCCAGAGCGCCGATGACGCCCGCCGAGACCGACCTCGCGATGACGGCCTACGAGCACGCGCCGATCGGCATCGTGATGACGGAAAACCGCATCATCCGCACCTGCAATCCGGCCTTCGCGGCGATGTTCGGCTATCGCCGCGACGAGCTGATCGACAGCTCCTTCGCCATCCTCTACCCCTCGATGGAGGAGTTCGTCCGCATCCGCGACATCGGCGTCGAGCCGCTGCGGCGCTACAACAAATATTCCGACGAGCGCATCATGGCGCGCCGGGACGGCTCGCTGTTCTGGGTCCGCGTGCGCGGCCACACGCTCGCCCCCGACGACCCGCTGCGCAAGGCCGTGTGGAGCTTCGCCGACCTTTCCGACTACCGGCCGGTGGCGGTGCTGACGACGCGCGAGCGGCAGATCGTCATGCATCTGGGCGAGGGCCGCACCTCGAAGGAGATCGCACGCACACTGTCGATCTCGCCGCGCACGGTCGAGGCCTATCGCGCGCGGCTGATGCGCAAATACGGCGCGGTCAACGTCGCCGAGCTCTTGTCGCACCTGAGCACGGTGCCGCAGTAGCGGCGGGACAGGGCTCCGTCAGGCCGCCTTCAGGATCTTCTCGATGTCGAACACCGGGTGGCCGGTGAGCGTCTTGGGCACCTCCGCCACGACCTTCGCCTCCACCTCCTTGTGCAGCTTCTGCCGCATCTCGCCCAGCACCTGCGGCGGCGCCACGATCACGATCTGCTCGAAGTCGCCGCGATGCGCCATCCTGTAGAGCCGGTCGGCGATCTCGTCGGCGAACCGCTCCTTGGCGATGCGGTGCCAGTCGGTCTCCTCCATCGCGCTGGTCGGCGTGCCGCCCTGGCCGGTGCGGCCCGGCGCGTCCGTTCCCTGCTCGCGGGTCGGCGGATTGTCCTCCTCGACCTTCCGCACCACCTGCAGGTTCGGATATTGTGCGTCGCCTTCGTTGCGCAGGAACAGCGCCTTCTCGCCGTCCGCGACGAGAACCCAGATGTCGTGTGCGAGATTGATGTCGGTCATGGGGAAGCCTCTGTGCATGAGCGTTTCGGCCGGCCGCTCCCGTAGCCCCTAAGGGACCGGCGGCATCCCGGGCAGAACGCGGGCGCGAAGCCGGCGGTTCCGCCTTCTCGGTGTCGCAGGCCCGGCGCGGAGAATTTCCGTTCCGCCTTTGGCCATGTGGGAGAAAACCGATTTCGCCGCGCGGCGCCGCGCGCGAGGCCGTTTCTTCAGGCGCCGGCCCGTCTCGGCGACAATCGCGCACCGTTCCGAGGTGTCTCCCGCGATGACGACGCACAAAGACAGGCTTTCCGCGTTCCCGGTCTTCCTCCGGGTGGAGGATCGCGACGTCGTGATCGTCGGCGGCGGCGCCGAGGCCTTCGCCAAGGCGCGCCTGCTGGCGCAGTCGAGCGCGCGCCTCGTCCTCGTCTCCGGGCGGTTCGATGCCGACTATGCGGCCTGGGCCGCGATCGAAGGGGCGCGGCTGATCGAGCAGGCCTTCTCCCCGACAGTGCTCGAAGGCGCGGCGCTCGTCTTCGCCGCCACCGGCGACGAGGCTGCCGACCGCGCCGTGGTGGAGGCCGCGCGCGCGCTGCACATCCCCGTCAACGCGGTCGACCGGCCCGAACTGTGCGACTTCTTCACGCCTGCCCTCGTCAACCGCGCCCCGGTCGCCGTGGCGATCGGCACGGAGGGCGCTGGCCCGGTTCTGGCGCAGATGATCCGCGCCCATGTCGAGCGCCTGCTGCCGCCTTCGCTGGGCGCGCTCGCCCGCCTCGCCGAGACCTATCGCGGCGCCGTCGAGCGCCTGCTGCCCAAGGGCGACGCGCGGCGCGGCTTCTGGCGCGACTTCTTCGACGGCGCGCCCGCGCGCGGCATCGCCGCCGGGGATACTGTCGCCGCGCGGGCCGCCGCCGACCGCATGCTCGAACGCAAGGCCGCCGCGCGGGCCGGTCATGTCGCGCTGGTCGGCGCCGGGCCGGGGGCCGAGGACCTGATCACCCTGCGCGCCCAGCGCCTGCTGATGGCGGCCGACGTGATCATCCACGACGCGCTGGTGCCGGAGGCGGTCGTGGCGCTCGGCCGCCGCGACGCGACCCGCATCGCCGCCGGCAAGCGCAAGGGCTGCCATTCGCGCACGCAGGACGAGATCAACCGGCTGCTGGTCTCGCTCGCCCGGCAGGGCAAACGAGTCGTGCGCCTCAAGGCCGGCGACCCGCTCGTCTTCGGCCGCGCCGGCGAGGAGCTGGCCGCCCTGCGCGAGGCCGGCGTCTCGCACGAGGTCGTGCCGGGCGTCACCGCGGCGCTCGCGGCGGCCGCCGACTTCGCGCTGCCGCTGACGCTGCGCGGCGTCTCGTCCTCGCTGGTCTTCACCACCGGCCACGACCTCGGCGGCGACACCCTGCCGGACTGGGCGCGGCTGGCGATCGACGGCGCCACCGTCGCCGTCTACATGGGCCGCTCGGTCGCGGCCGGCGTCGCCGGCAAGCTGATCGCCGCCGGACTGTCGCCCGACACGGCGGTCGCCGTCGTCGAGAACGCCAGCCTGCCGACGCGCCGCCTGCTGCACGGCACGCTCGCCGACCTGCCGTCGCTGGAGGCGCGCGCCGAGCTCGCCGGCCCGGTGATGACCATCATCGGCGACGCGGTCGCCGGCGCCGACTTCGCCCATTCGATCCCGCTGGCCGCCCGTGCGCCGGCGCTGCCCGAACCCGTACCGACCGGAGACGCAAGATGAAGGTGCTCACCGCCAACCGGCTGTTCGACGGCGAGGCCGTCTGGCTCGCGGCCGATCATTCCTGGGCCGAGACGCTGCCGGCCGCCCATGTCGCCCATGACGAGGCGGATGAGGAGCGGCTGGCCGCCCACGGCAAGCTGTCGGCCGCCCGCAACGAGGTCGTCGACGTCGAGCTGATCGACGTGCAGCTCGTCGACGGCGCGATCGTCCCGCTCCGGCTGCGCGAGCGCATCCGCGCCGCCGGCCCGACGGTGCGCGGCGACCTCGGCAAGCAGGCCCGCGCGGTTCCTGCGCTGGCTGCGGCCTGAGGCTTCGGGGACACCGCATGGAACCCAGCATGTACCGCTACGACGAGTTCGACCGCGCCTTCGTCGAGGCGCGCGTCGCGCAGTTCCGCGACCAGGTCGAGCGGCGCCTGAAGGGCGAGATCACCGAGGACCAGTTCAAGCCGCTGCGGCTGCAGAACGGCGTCTATCTCCAGCTCCACGCCTACATGCTGCGGGTCGCCATCCCCTACGGCACGCTGTCGTCGCGACAGCTCCGTATGCTCGCCCACATCGCCCGCACCTACGACAAGGGCTACGGGCACTTCACCACCCGCCAGAACATCCAGTTCCACTGGCCGGCGCTGGCCGAGATCCCCGACGCGCTAGCCGACCTCGCCTCGGTCGAGATGCACGCGCTCCAGACCAGCGGCAACTGCATCCGCAACATCAGCGCCGACCATTTCGCCGGTGCCGCGGCCGACGAGGTCGCCGACCCGCGCCCCTATGCCGAGATCCTGCGGCAATGGTCGTCGGCGCATCCCGAGTTCAGCTTCCTGCCGCGCAAGTTCAAGATCGCCTTCACCGGCGCCGAGCGGGACCGCGCGGCGATCCAGACCTACGACATCGGCCTGCACCTGAAGCGCAATGCGGAGGGCGAGCTCGGCTTCGCCGTCTGGGTCGGCGGCGGGCAGGGGCGCACGCCGATTCTGGCCAAGAAGATCAGGGACTTCCTGCCGCACGAGGAACTGCTGTCCTACGTCACGGCGATCGTGCGGGTCTACAATCTCGAAGGCCGCCGCGACAACAAGTGGAAGGCGCGCATCAAGATCATGGTGCACGAGCTGGGCGCGGCCGAGTTCGCGCGCCTGGTCGAGGCGGAGTGGGAGAATCTCAAGGGCGGCGATCTGAGCCTGCCGCAGGCCGACATCGACGCGATCGAGGCCTATTTCGCGCCGCCGGCCCTGCCGGACCGCCCCGAGGGCGACGCCGCCGTGCGCGCGGCGCGGCTCGATTCGCGCACCTTCTCGGACTGGCTCGACCGCAACGTCGTCACCCACCGTCACCCGGACTATGCCGCCGTCACCGTCTCGCTCAAGGCGATCGGTGAGACGCCGGGCGACATCAGCGACGCGCAGATGGACGCCGTCGCCGACATCGCCGAGCGCTACGGCTTCGGCGAGATCCGCGTCAGCCACGAGCAGAATCTCGTCCTGCCGCACGTCGCCCGCGCCGACCTGCCGGCCGTCCACGACGCGCTCGTCGCGCAGGGGCTCGCCACCTCCAACATCGACCTGATCAGCGACATCATCGCCTGCCCCGGCCTCGACTACTGCTCGCTGGCCAATGCCCGCTCGATCCCCGTCGCCCAGCAGATCGCGCTGCGCTTTTCCTCGCTGGAGCGCCAGCGCGAGATCGGCGAGCTGAAGCTCAACATCTCCGGCTGCATCAATGCCTGCGGCCATCACCATGTCGGCCATATCGGCATCCTCGGCGTCGAGAAGAAGGGCGGCGAGCTCTATCAGGTCACGCTCGGCGGCGCGGCGGACGAGCACGCCTCGCTCGGCGAGATCGTCGGCCGCGGCTTCGGGCCGGAAGAGATCGTCGACGCGGTCGAGACCATCGTCGAGACCTATCTCTCGCTGCGCCACGACCGGGCCGAACGCTTCATCGACCTCTACCGGCGCCTCGGCGCCGCGCCCTTCAAGGAGGCGCTCTACGGAGCGGAGGCCCGTGTCGCCTGAGACGGCCGCCGAGGCCGCAGCCGCGCTGGAGGCCGCGCACGGCGCTCGCGCGCCGGGCGAGATCGTCGCCGCCGCGATCGACCGTTTCGGACCCGGCGCAATTGCCGTCGTGTCGTCCTTCGGTGCCGATTCGGCCGTGCTGCTGCACATGATCGCCGAGGCTGATCGCTCGGTGCCGGTGATCTTCCTCGACACCGGCAAGCATTTCGGCGAGACGCTCGACTATCGCGACCTGCTGCTGGCCGATCTCGGCCTGCGCAACCTGCGCGTCGTCGCGCCGCTGCCGGAGCGCCTGGAAGCGCAGGATCCGGCGGGCGACCTCCATGCGGTCGACGCCAACGCCTGCTGCGCGATCCGCAAGGTCGAGCCGATGGCGCGCGCGGTCGGGCCCTATGCGGCGTGGTTCACCGGCCGCAAGCGCTTCCAGGCCGCCACCCGCGCCGCCCTGCCGGCCTTCGAGGCGGTCGGTCCGCGCATCCGCGTCAACCCGCTCGCCGCCTGGAGCGGCGCCGAGATCGGCGCCTATATCCGCGACCGTGGCCTGCGCGAGAACCCGCTGGTGGCCTTCGGCTACCTGTCGATCGGCTGCTTTCCCTGCACGCAGGCCGTCGCGCCCGGCGCGGATGCGCGCTCCGGCCGCTGGGCGGGCAAGGCCAAGACCGAATGCGGCATCCACCTGCCGGGTCTGGAGCAGGGCATCGGCACTCGAGATACCGGGAGAGTTTCGGCATGAGCGAGACGAACGCGAACCCCGCCGCGGTCCAGCCGCGCCTGTGGACGCCCGAAGGCTTTCGCGAGGACCGCTGGGTTCACGCCGAAAGCCTCGACGCTCTGGCCGAGGCCGGGGCGGACACGGGCGTGATCCTGCCCGCTACCGCCTTCGCCGCGCTCGACGAGGCGGCGCGCCGCTCTGCCGCCGGCCGGCTCGGTGTGCTGCTCGCGCCGGGCGAGCCGGTCGATCTCGTCCTGCCGTTCCTCGGCGAATTGCCGCTGATCGCGCTGCTGTTCCCCGTCTTCAGCGACGGCCGCAGCTATTCCAAGGCCGAACTGCTGCGCCGCCGCTTCTATTCGGGGACGCTGCGGGCGGTCGGCGACGTGCTGATCGACCAGATCCCGCACATGCTGCGCACCGGCTTCACCGAGCTGGAAGTGAAGAACCCGACGGCGCTCGCCCGCCTCGAAGCGGGCCGCGCCGGCGGCCTGCCGGTCCACTACCAGCCAGCCGCGAAGCCGGCCGCGACCGCCGGCGGCTATGCCTGGCGCCGCCGTCCGGCCGCCTGAGCGCGGGCTTTCGTCTCTCCGGGCCCTGCCGCGACGACGCGACGAAACCGCTCCGACGATGCGGGGTTGAGTTTCGCGGCTCGCGCACTATGTTCGCGCTGTGCGCATCCGCCGGCCCCGCTTCGTGGGCGCCCGCCGTCTTTCGATGCGCCTTCCAGGTCGTCTCCCTCGGGTCGCGGCTGCTCCCCCGCCGGGGAGGCCCTTCGCCTTTCCGGCCAAATCGAAGAAGGAAAGCCATTGCAGGTACTCGTCCGCGACAACAACGTCGACCAGGCCCTCCGGGTGCTCAAGAAGAAGCTTCAGCGCGAAGGCGTCTTTCGCGAGATGAAGGCGCGCCGCGCCTACGAGAAGCCGTCGGAGAAGCGCGCCCGCGAGAAGGCGGAAGCCGTGCGCCGCTACCGCAAGCTCGCCCGCAAGCAGGCGCAGCGCGAAGGCCTGCTGCCCAAGCCCAAGCGCAAGGCGCCCGTGGGACGTCCGGCCGCCGCCGCGCGCTGACCGCCGAGGCGCGATTTTCGCGCCCGGCTTCAGAGCCCGTCAGGCGTATCTGCATCGAACGTGCCGCGTCGCGGAGGCGGACGTGTCGGGCGCGGCGTTCAGCGCCGCGCCGAGGCGGTCTCCGCGGCATCCAGCTCCCGAAGGAGCATGTCGAGGTCTTCCGGCAGGTCGCGGTTGACCTGGAACAGCGGCAGCTCGAGCAGGTGACGCCGGTTCGTCTCCGACGCTGCGAGGCGGCGCAGTTGTCGACCTATGTTGGCGTGTCCGTTCATCTTTTCATCGCTCGAGTTCATGTGAAAGTCTCGGTTCTGGGCTAAAACCCGCTAGCGATGCAGCAGGTTCCCGCAAGCCCCGCGCCTTGGGCGAGCTTCGCGCCGCTTGGTAAAATTTGATTTAAGTTGATCCTTCCCGCCGCCGGCGCGGTTTTTGTCGGATTCCGGGCCTCGGTAGACCTACCTGACGCTCTGCCGCGCGTCCTCCGGAACGCTGCGGCGCGGTGCCGCGTTTGCGGACGGGCGTCCCGGGCCGCCGCTGCCAGGCCGTTAACCTCGCCTTGGCGTGTTGGCACCTAACCTGCCCGCAAAGCAGGGTGAGCATGACCGGCGCAGACTTCATCATCGCCATAAATCTCTCGATCTCCGGCCTCCTCGCCGTTGCCTTCCTCGCGATCGGGTTCCTCGACGGGCGGCGCCCGGCGGCGCGCTGGTTCGCGCTCGGCTTCGGCCTCGGGGTGCTCAATTTCCTGTTCGAGTTCCTGCTGCCGCGCGCCGGCGGCGCCTTCGCCGTGGGCCTGGCCGCCTATGCATCCTTTCTCGCGGCGCTGGCCGCCTTCGACGTCGGCCTCGCCAGGCTCTATGCGCGCAAGGTGCCGTGGCGGACGCTGGCGCTGCTGTTCGTCGCCGGCTGCCTGGTGCGGATAGGGATCGAGGGCTTGCCGCGCGATCTGTTCGCCCGCCAGCTCGCCTACCAGTTCCCCTATTCGGCGATGCAGCTCGTCGGCGTGGCACTGGTCTGGCGCGCGCCGCGCCGGCTGTTCGACAACCTGCTGCTGGCCGTTCTCGCGCTGAGCACGCTCCATTACCTGGCGAAACCCTTCATGGCGGCCGCCTCGGGCGGCGTCGGCGCGTCGGCCGGCGGCTATGCGGGCACCTTCTATGCCATGGTTTCGCAGTCGAGCGGCACCGTGCTCGGCCTCATGGTCGCGCTGCTGCTCTTCATCGTGCTGGTGCGCGACATACTGGAGACGCTGGCGACGCGCTCGGAGACCGATCCGCTGTCGGGCCTGCTCAACCGCCGCGGCTTCGAGGAGCGGCGCGACCACGCCCTGCGCCAGCGCGCATCGAGCGGCCTGCCGGTCTCGCTGGTCCTGTGCGACCTCGACCATTTCAAGGCGGTCAACGACACGCACGGCCACGCGGTCGGCGACCGCGTCATCGTCGCCTTCGCCACGCTGCTGGCCGAGCGGGCGGCGGGCCACCATGCCGTCGGCCGCGTCGGCGGCGAGGAGTTCGCCATCCTGCTGCCGGGCGCCAACCTGCCCGCGGCCCGCCTGTTCGCCGAGACGCTGCGCTCCGCCTTCGCCGCGACCTCGATTCCCGGCCTGCGGCCCGACCAGCATTTCACCGCGAGCTTCGGCGTCGCCGAGGCGGGCAGGGGCGAGAGCGGCGCCGAGCTGCAGGCCCGCGCCGACGCCGCCCTCTACGCCGCCAAGCGCGGCGGCCGCGACTGCGTGCGCTCCGCCGAGCCGACGCCCGTGGGCGGCGGTGGCCGCGCCCCGGGCGCGGTGCTGCGCAGCTTCTAGGCTCGGACACCCCGGCCGCTTTCCGCCGTCCCCCGTTCGCGCTAATCCTGCTCACGGGGATCCGCGCCCGCAGCCGGCGCGGCGGGAGGGGCAAGACATGACATTGACGCTGCAGAGCGTGCTGATGGTCGCGCAGACGCTGGCCAGCATATCGACGCCGATCGCCATCCTGCTGGCGATCCGCCAGTTCCGGCTGGTGCGGCGGCAGGCCAAGAAGCAGTCGGACACGGCGGCGGTGAACTTCGTCCTCCAGGCCGAGGGCCAGTTCGACCGCGCCATGGAGGTGCTGATCAATGCCGGCCCCGACGTCATCCGCAAGGCCTACGGCGCCGAGATCGACCTGGCCTGGTCGAACGCGGACCTCGCCGCCTTCGTCTTCATGAAGCGCCTGTTCGGGCAGGTGTCGCGCATGGTCTTCATCGCCCATAACCAGGCGATCGATCTCGGCCTGTCGGACAAGGACAGGGCCGATCTGGTCATGGACTGGGCCAACACGCTGCGCAAATACCGCGACCAGCCTGTCATGCGGCGCATCGTCGACAACGCGATGCGATACCGCGACTACAACGCTCACATGCTGGAGCTGTGCCGCGAGATCTTCGGCGAACCGGAGACGGCAGCCGCACCCGAGCCCGTCACGCCGTAGGCTTGCAGCACACGGTGACCACGAAGAACTCGCGGTAGCAGAAGTCGGGCTGGTCGAGCAGGCCCTCCGGCCGCGCCGCGACCTCGCGCCATGTGGCCTGGTCCGCCGCCGGCAGGTCGTAGCCGGGCGCGACGGTGGCGAAGTAGGAGAGCAGGTCGCGCACATAGGCGCGCGTATGTTCGCCGGCCGGCGCCCAGCGCTCGACCAGCCAGCCCCTGCGCCATGCGATCTCCGCGCCTTCGGCCCGCAGCAAGCCGGGGAGCATCGAGCCGCAGTCGGTGCCGAGCACGCCCCGGTCGCGGAACGTCTGCAGCCGCGCGGCCATGAAGCGCGAGAACACGCCGCGGTCCATCGGCAGGATCTGCAGAATCGTCGAATCGAAGTCCTTCACCGCCAGCAGCCCGCCGGGCTTCAGCACGCGCAGCGCCTCCCGTGTCGCCTGCCGGAACTGGTCGTGCGTCAGATACTGCATGACGTTGGCCGACCAGACGAGGTCGAACGAGGCGTCCGCGAAGGGCAGGTCGAGCACGCTGCCGACCGTTGCGGCCAGCCGCGGCTTCGGATCGAGCCGGGCGGCCAGCGCCTCGGTGCGGGCGATGTTCTCCGGCGCGAGGTCGAGCGCGGCGATGCTGCCGGCCCGCCCCACGAGCTCAGCCATCAGCGGCAGGAAGCTGCCGCCGCCGCAGCCGGCGTCGAGGATGCTCCAGCCCGGCCGGATGCCGACCTGCCGCAGCGCGTCCTCGTATTCGGGCCGCGAGGATTCGAAATGGATGTCCAGCCACCCGGCGTCGCTCGCCTCGTGGCCGGTGGACGTCGCGTTCGTCGCCGGCATGCCTGCCCCCCGTCATCGCGGGGAACCCGCGCCCGCCCGAGGCAATAGAGCGCGCGTCCACGCGCCCCGCAAGTGGCGTGAAGCCGGGAGCCGGCGGGCCCTACACGTCGAGATTGGCGACCGACAGCGCGTTGTCCTGGATGAACTCGCGCCGCGGCTCGACCTCGTCGCCCATCAGCCGGGCGAACAGCGCGTCGGCGTCGGTTGCGTCGTTGACCTTGACCTGCAGCAGCGAGCGCGCGTTGGGGTCGAGCGTCGTCTCCCAGAGCTGCTCGGCGTTCATCTCGCCCAGCCCCTTGTAGCGCTGCATGGTCAGCCCCTTGCGGCCGGCCGCGAAGACGGCGTCGAGCAGCGCGATCGGCCCCGATATGGTCTCGGCGGCGTCGCGCCGGCGCAGCACCGGCGGGCGGCCGTAGACCTCCTGCAGGCGCGCCGCATGCCGGTCGAGCGCGCGCGCGTCGGCCGAGCCGATCAGGGCGGCGTCTAGCACCACGATCTCGCGCACGCCGCGCACGGTGCGCTCGAACACGTAGCCGCCGGTGCCGTCGTTGGCCGTGTTCAAGCGGCCGGTCCAGCCGCGCTCCGTCTCTTCCGCGATGATGTCGAGCCGCCGCGCCACATAGGCCGCCGCCTCGCCGGCGCGGGCCGGATCGGCCAGCACAGCCGCCGACAGTGCGCCGGCGATCGCCGCCTGCTCGACCACCGGCCGCGAATAGCGCGTGTGCAGCCCGTTGATCAGCGAGCGCACGGCGAGCGCGTCGTCGATCGCGCCGCGCAGGTCGCGCCCGGTGCGCACCTCGCCGGAGGAAAGCTCCAGCGAGGCGTCGTCGAGGCCGGATTCGATCAGGAATTCCTCGAAGGCGCGCTCGTCCTTGATGTACTGCGAGGACTTGCCGCGGCTGACCTTATAGAGCGGCGGCTGCGCGATGTAGAGGTAGCCGCCCTCGATGATCGCCGGCATCTGCCGGAAGAAGAAGGTCAGCAGCAGCGTGCGGATATGGGCGCCGTCCACGTCGGCGTCCGTCATGATGATGATCTTGTGGTAGCGCAGCTTCTCGATGTTGAACTCGTCCTTGCCGATGCCGGTGCCGAGCGCGGTGATCAGCGTGCCGATCATGTCGGAGGACAGCATGCGGTCGAAGCGGGCGCGCTCGACGTTGAGGATCTTGCCGCGCAGCGGCAGGATCGCCTGGTTCTGGCGCGAGCGGCCGGACTTGGCCGAGCCGCCGGCCGAGTCGCCCTCGACGATGAAGATCTCCGACTTGGCCGGGTCGCGCTCCTGGCAGTCGGCCAGCTTGCCGGGCAGCGAGGTGATGTCGAGCACGCCCTTGCGTCGGGTGAGCTCGCGGGCTTTCCGCGCGGCCTCGCGCGCGGCCGCCGCCTCGACCACCTTGCCGACCAGCGTCTTGGCCTCGCCCGGGTGTTCCTCCAGCCAGGTGCCCAGCGCCTCGTTGACGAGGCTCTCCACCACCGGCCGCACCTCGGAGGAGACGAGCTTGTCCTTGGTCTGGGAGGAGAATTTCGGGTCCGGCACCTTGACCGACAGCACCGCCGTCAGCCCCTCGCGGCAGTCGTCGCCGGTGAGCGTGACCTTTTCCTTCTTGGTCAGGCCGGAGGTCTCGGCATAGCCGGTCACCTGCCTGGTCAGCGCGCCGCGGAAGCCGGCAAGATGCGTGCCGCCGTCGCGCTGCGGGATGTTGTTGGTGAAGGCCAGCACGTTCTCGTGGTAGCTGTCGTTCCACCACATCGCCACCTCGACGCCGATGCCGTCGCGCTCGGCGCGGATGGAGATCGGCTTGTCGATCAGCGGCTTCTTGGCGCGGTCGAGATATTTGACGAACTCTTCCAGCCCGCCCTCGTAGTGCAACTCCTGCGACTTCACGTCGGCGTGGCGCCGGTCCTCCAGCACGATGCGCACGCCCGAGTTCAGGAAAGCGAGCTCGCGCAGCCTGTGCTCCAGCGTGCCGTAATCGAACTCGGTGACGCCCTTGAACGTGTTGGGCGAGGGCAGGAAGGTCACCTCCGTGCCGCTGCGGCCCTCATAGGTGCCGGGCACGCGGCGCTGCTCGTAGGTGCCGGTGACGGCCAGCGGCGCGTCGGCGTCGCCATGCGTGAAGCTCATCTCGTGGACCTCGCCGTCGCGGCGGATCCTGAGCTTGAGCCACACCGACAGCGCGTTGACGACGGACACGCCGACGCCGTGCAGGCCGCCGGAGACCTTGTAGGAGTTCTGGTCGAACTTCCCGCCGGCGTGGAGCTGCGTCATGATGACCTCGGGCGCCGACACGCCTTCGGTCGGGTGCATGCCGACCGGCATGCCGCGCCCGTTGTCGATCACCGTGCAGGAGCCGTCCGGATTGAGCACGACGGTGACGAGGTCGGCGTGGCCGGCCAGCGCCTCGTCGATGGCGTTGTCCACCACCTCGTAGACCATGTGGTGCAGGCCGGAACCGTCGTCGGTGTCGCCGATATACATGCCCGGCCGCTTGCGGACCGCATCCAGGCCCTTGAGAACCTTGATGGAATCGGCGCCGTAGGCGCTCGCGTCGCCTGGGAGGTTTTCGGGCGTTTCGGTCATGGATATCCGTTTCTGAGGCGGCTCGGGAAGGCCGGTCGGCCGAAGCGCCGAATCGCGGCGCGGAACATGCTTGAGATATAGGCGTTTGCGGCCTGTTTTCCAAGTTTCGCAGGGCATCGGCATGTGGGTTGCGGCGGCGGGCCGCGCCTGCGCCGCGTCGCCTTTTTTGCGCCGCAACATACCGCCAGCATCCTTTGCGCGCGCCGGCTCCGCGCCTACATTGGACGTGCAACCGCAAGGCCTGAGATGGACACCACGCCCGCCCCCTTCGTGCCACCGGCGCCGACGCCGCGCACCACGCCGCCATCGACGCTCGAGATGGTGCGCATCGTCTACCGCAACCCGCTCGAATTGTGGGGCGAGCCTTCCTACAACCAGCCCTGGATTTCGATCTCGGCCGGCATCGGCGGGCCGCTGGTGATCGCCAACGAGCCGGGCCTGATCCGCCGCGTGCTGGTCGACAACGCCCGCAACTACAGGATGGCGCGGGTCCGCCAGAAGATCCTGCGCCCGATCCTGCGCGACGGGCTGCTGACGGCCGAGGGCGAGGTGTGGAAGCGCTCGCGCAAGGCGATGGCGCCGGTCTTCACGCCGCGCCACATCGGCGGCTTCGCCCGCCCGATGCTGGAGTGCAGCCAGGCCTTCGCCGACCGTTACGAGGCCGGCGGGGTCGCCGACATGTCGCGCGACATGACCATGCTCACCTACGACATCCTCGCCGAGACGCTGTTTTCCGGCGAGATCGCCGGCGAGCCCGGCAGCTTCGCCCATCAGGTCGACCGGTTGTTCGAGACGATGGGCCGCGTCGACCCGCTCGACCTCATCGGCGCGCCCGACTGGCTGCCGCGCATCACCCGCCTGCTCGGCCGCTCCTCGCTCGCCTTCTTCCGCCGCATCGTCGCCGACACGATCCGCCAGCGCCAGGAGAAGATGCGCGCCGCGCCCGACGCCGTGCCGGCCGACTTCCTCACCCTGCTGCTCAGGGCCGAAGGGCCGGACGGGCTGACGCGCGGCGAGGTCGAGGACAACATCATCACCTTCATCGGCGCCGGCCACGAGACGACGGCCCGGGCGCTCGGCTGGACGCTGTTCTGCCTCGCCGAGGCGCCGTGGGAGCGCGAGCCGGTGGAGGCCGAGATCGACAATGTGGTGGCCTCCGAGCCGGACCCGTCGAAATGGCTGGAGAAGATGCCGCTGACCCGCGCTGCCTTCGAGGAGGCGCTGCGGCTCTATCCGCCCGCACCCTCGATCAACCGCGAGGCGATCGAGGACGACGAGTATGGCGAGCTGAAGATCCGCCGCGGCGCGCAGGTGCTGGTCATGCCGTGGACGGTCCACCGTCACCGCCTGCTGTGGGAGAAGCCCGACGCCTTCATCCCGGCCCGCTTCCACCCGGGCAACCGCGACAGGCTCGACCGCTTCCAGTATCTCCCCTTCGGCGCCGGCCCGCGCGTATGCATCGGCGCCAGCTTCGCCATGCAGGAGGCGATGATCGCGCTCGCCGTGCTGATGTCGCGCTTCCGCTTCGACAGCCTGCCGCAGACGAAGCCGTGGCCGGTGCAGAAGCTGACGACGCAGCCACAGGGCGGCCTGCCGATGCGCGTCAGTCGCCGCGGTTGATTTCTTCAGGAATGAGACATATTATTCCTTTCAGGTGAAAGGAGACATCATGGCGCCAGCCCATCCCGCCCTCGACCTCGGCCCCGACCGCCAGGCGACCGTCGCCAAGGCGATGCTGCGCGCCGCCGACCTGCTGGGGCTCACCGCGCGCGACCTCTCGGCGGTGATCGGCGTCTCCGAGGCGACGCTGTCGCGGCTGAAGCACGGGCAAGGCGTCGCCGGCCTGTCGGGCAAGGCCTACGAGCTGGCGCTGCTGTTCGTGCGCCTCTATCGCTCGCTGGATGCCATCACCGGCGGCGACGACGCCGTCTCGCGCCGCTGGCTGCGCGCCGACAACACCGCGCTCGGCGGCGTGCCGGCCGAGCGCATCCGCTCCATCGACGGGCTGGCCCATGTCCTTGCCTATCTGGACGCCCGCCGCGCTACGCTCTGAGGCGCGCCAGCGCGCCGGCACGGGCTGGCGGCTGGTCGAGGCGCAGCACCGCGTCTCGACCATGAAGCTCGTCGACACGCTGGCCGAGCAGGCGCTGCTGGAGGACGAGATCGAGCGCACCAAGCCGCCGGCTCCGCCCGAATGCGCCGGGCTGCATTACCTGCTCGCCACGCCCTTCCGCTACGGCCGTTATCCCGGCAGCTCGCGCTTCCGCCGCGAGGGCTGGTCGCCGGGCGTCTTCTACGCGTCGGAGGCGGTGGCGACGGCGGTCGCCGAGACCGTGTTCTACCGGCTGCTGTTCTTCGCCGAGAGCCCGGCGACCCCGCTGCCGCGCAACCCGCTCGAATTCACCGGCTTCGAGGCGGCCTATGCGGTCGAGCTGGGCCTCGACCTGACCCAGCCGCCGCTGTCGCGCGACGCGGCCGACTGGACGCGGCTCGCCGACTATTCGGCCTGCCTCGACCTCGCCGACGCCGCCCGTGAGGCCGGCGTCACGCTGATCCGCTACCGCTCGGTGCGCGACCCCGCCGGCGGGGCGAACCTCGCCCTTCTCTCCTGCACGGCCTTCGCGGCCCCCGCGCCGCTGGCCCGTGCGACATGGCGCATCGCGCTGTCCGCCGCCGGCGCCATCGCGCTCGGCGACGCGCCGGGCGAGCGCCTGGGCTTTTCCTGGGCCGACTTCGCCGCCGATCCGCGCGTGGCGGCAAGAGGCATGGCCAGGCAGGGCAGGCCCTGAGCAGCGCTAGCTGCCTCCGTAGAAGAACAGCACCTTCAGATCGTCCCGGGGCACGAAATCCCTGCCCGACCAGCCGTCGCCGGTCGCCGTCAGCCCTTCGGGCACGCACAGGCTGGCGAAGGAATCCGTGTTGACGATCTTCAGGTTGAACTCGCCGATCGGGCCGTTCCAGTTACGGGCGGTGGTGAGGATATAGCCGACGGTGAAGGGCTGGGGCTGCGCATCGCCCGACAGCTTCTGCTTCACCGTCTCGTCGAGGCAGTAGTCCTTCGCACCCTCGCCGCCCGGATAGTAGGTGCCGTATTCGTTCGTCGCGCCGAAGCGCGGCGCATAGGAGATCTCGACCTCGGTCCGCCCCGGCGCGAAGGTCTGCGTCCATTCGTGGACGGCCTGGTAGGACCAGCGCGGGATCAGCCAGTCCCCGTTCTCGTCGACCAGCTCCTCCGCCTTCAGCCGGGCGACCGTCGCCTCCGGCAGCCGCGCCAGCGCCTCGAAGGCTTCCGGGGTGGCGGCGAAGACCGGCACGCCCATCTCGTTCAGCCTGCCGGTGATGTTGGTCTCGCCGAGCCAGGCATATTCATGCGGCGTCGAGCTCACCGGCTTGCCGTCCACCGAAACCTCGAAGTCCATGTAGTTGCGGTCGTCGTCCTGGAACCCGTCCGGCGAATCGTCCTGCGGCACCCTGGCCAGCGGGAAGCCGATGGTCTCCTGCCGCGGCTCCGGCGCGGACGATTCGAAGACGTAGCGGACGCGGATCCTGTCCCAGCCGATCTCCAGGTCCTCGCGGGCGATCGAGATGTCCTTCGCCGGCTTGAACACCACGCCGCCGGCCGGAAACTCGGCGAGCGCGCCGTTGGCATAGGCGGGGGCGATGGCGCCGAGGAGTATCGGCAGGCAGATGGCGGCGGCGCGATTGCGTCTCATCTCCGCTCCTTTCGCTGCTGTTGCCGCGTCCCCACGCCATCATCGGGGCATGCGCTTGCACTTGCAAGGGACGCGTCGCCAGTCGGCCTCAGCGCGCCGCTCGGATCGCCTCGGCCGCCTTCTCGGCGATCATGATCGTCGGCGCGTTGGTGTTGCCGCCGATCAGCGTCGGCATCACCGAGGCGTCCACCACCCGTAGCCGCTCCGTCCCGCGCACGCGGAGCTGCGGGTCGACCACGGCGTCCTCGCCGGTCCCCATCCGGCAGGTGCCGACGGGATGGTAGATCGTGTCGGCGCGAGCGCGGATATGCGCCATCAGCTCGTCGTCGCTCTCGCGGCCGGTCATGTAGATCTGCCGGCCGCGATGCGGCTCCAGCGCGGGCGCGCCCATGATCGCCTGCGTGATGCGCGCGCCCTTGGCCAGAAGCGCGGCGTCGCGCTCGTCCGACAGGAAGCGCGGGTCGATGCGCGGCGCAGCCAGCGGATCGGCGTCCTTCAGCCCCACCTCGCCGCGCGAGTAGGGCCTGAGCACGCAGACATGGCAGGAATAGCCGTGGCCGAAACGGATCTTGCGCAGATGGTCGTCGACCAGCGACACGAGGAAATGCAGTTGCAGATCGGCGCGCGGCAGCGCCGGGTCGGATTTCAGGAACGCGCCGGCCTCCGCCGCCGGGCTGGTCAGCAGGCCGGTGCCGTCGCGCCGCCACTGGCGCATCGCGGCGAGGATCTTCAGCGTGCCGACCGCGCTGATGCCGACCGTGTCGGTGTCGGGCGATTTCCACAGCATGACGAAGTCGAGATGGTCCTGCAGGTTCCGGCCGACGCCCGGCAGCGCGTGGCGCACCTCGATGCCGTGCCGCTTCAGCTCGTCCGCCGGGCCGATGCCGGAGAGCAGCAGGAGCTGCGGCGAGCCGAACGCCCCGCCGGCTACGAGCACCTCGCGCCGCGCGGTCGCCGTCTCCTCGTGGTTGCCGCGCCGGTAGCGCACGCCGGTCGCCCGCTTCTCCTCGAGCAGGATGCGCGTCGCCCGCGCGCCGGTCATCACGTGGAGGTTCTTCCGCTCCATCGCCGGGTGCAGATAGGCGGCCGCCGCCGAGCAGCGTTCGCCGCGCTGCGCGCCCTGCCAGAACTGCGTCACCTGGTAGAGCCCGGCGCCGTCCTGCTCCGGCCCGTTGAAGTCGTCGTTGAGCCGGATCTGGCTCTGCGCGCAGGCTTCGAGGAAGGCGCGGGAAACGGGCCGCGGCGACGGCTGCTCGCCGACCTGCAGCGGGCCGCCGGCGCCGTGCAGCGCGCTCGGCCCGCGTTGGTTCCCCTCCGCCTTGAGGAAGAAGGGCAGCACGTCCGCCCAGCCCCAGCCGGTGCAGCCGGCAGCGGCCCAGTCGTCATAGTCGGACGGGTGGCCGCGCACGTAGAGCATGGCGTTGATGGCGCTCGACCCGCCCAGCCCGCGCCCGCGCGGCTGGTAGCCGCGGCGGCCGTCGAGCCCCGGTTGTGGCTCGGTCTCGAACCGCCAGTTGAGGCCGG
>JAFKJY010000103.1:0-17717 GCA_017305835.1 Hyphomicrobiales bacterium | reverse complement strand
CGGGAACCAGCGCCGCCGCGCCCGCCGGCACGCGCACCAGCAGGTCGCGCCCGTCGCCGCCGGCCTCCAGCAGGCAGACCGTGACCGACGGGTCCTCGGTCAGCCGCGCGGCCAGCACGCAGCCCGCCGAGCCGCCGCCCGCGATGACGTAGTCGTATTCGGCCATGACGCCCCGCCCGGATCGTTCCCCCGCCGGAAAGGTGGACCCGGGCCGGCCCCGAGTCCAGCCGCTCAGTTGCGGCCCTGGAACAGGTCGGGCACATGCACCGGCCAGCGCCGTGGCAGCACCGCGACGAGGTCGAAGCGCACGGACAATCGCGAAAAATCCGGCTGGCGGGAGAGCCACAAATCGGCCGCGCCTTCGATGCGGCGCTGCGCGGCAGGCCCCACCGCCTCCATCGCCGCGACCAGCGTCGGGCGCACCTTCACTTCCACGATCGCCACGAGGTCGCCGCGCCGCGCGATCAGGTCGATCTCGCCGAGCGGCGTCCGGTAGCGGCGTGCGACGATGCGGAAGCCCTTGAGCAGCAGCGCCAGCGCGGCCAGCCGCTCGCCGCGATGGCCTCGCCGATAGTGCCGCAGCCGGTCGGCGGCCCTGGAACTGCCTGCGCCAGAATGGATCGGCACGATCTCTCCAGTTTATTTGCGCATGACGTCTATCCGAAAAGTCTGCAACTTTTCGGCGTCATGCTCTAGCCATCGCCCTTCAGCTCCAGCAGCCGGCGATAGAGGTCGGGCTTCCGGCCGCCGGTCAGCCGCGCGGCTTCCGCCGCCGCCTTCGAGGCACCCATCTCGGCCGCCAGCGACAAGAGCAGCCGGTCGACGTCCGCCGCATCCGTGCTCTCGCCCGCGCCCGGCGGCGCCACGCAGACGACAACCTCGCCCTTCGGCGCGCCGGCCTGCGCATAGTGCTGCGCCAGTTCCGCCAGTGTCCCGGTGCGGAACTCCTCGAAGGTCTTGGTCAGCTCGCGGCAGACGGCGGCCGGCCGGTCGCCGAGGGCTTCGGCCATCGCGGCCAGCGCATCGGCCAGCCGGCGCGGCGATTCGTAGAAGATCAGCGTTCCCGGCACGGCCTTCAGCTCGCCGAGCCGGCTGGCGCGCTGCCCCGCCTTCACCGGCAGGAAGCCGGCGAAGAAGAACGCGTCCGACGGCAGCCCCGACGCCGTCAGCGCGGCGAGCGCGGCCGACGGGCCGGGGATGGGCACCACCGCGATGTCCGCCTGCCGCGCGGCCTCGACCAGCCGGAAGCCGGGGTCGGAGACGAGCGGCGTGCCGGCGTCCGATACCAGCGCCACGCTGCGTCCCTCGGCGAGTGCGGCGACCAGCTTCGGCCCCGCCTCGGCGGCGTTGTGCTCGTGATAGGCGACCGGCTTCTGGCGGATGCCGTAGCGGGAAAGCAGCACGCGGGTGACGCGCGTGTCCTCGCAGGCGAGCACGTCGGCCGCCGCCAGCGTCTCCAGCGCGCGCAGCGTGACGTCGCCGAGGTTCCCGATCGGCGTCGCCACCAGGTAGAGCGCCGGCGGCAGCGGCCGCGCCGGCATCTCGGCGCCGCCGACCATGAAGCTGCGGCGGTGGTCTTCGGTCTGCGCGGCCATCGGTCTCCCGTTCCTGCGGCGGTGTGTGCTGCTGACAACACAATGTCAGCAACCGGCCCCGGCCTGTCGGCGCCGGGGTGGCTTTCCCGTCCTTGCTTCTGTATAGACCCGCGCCCCGAAGGAACACACGCCATGTTGGCAATCACCGGCTCGCGCCGCAAGGCGGCGATCGCATTCATCCTGGTCACCGCCGCGCTCGACATCGTGGCGATGGGCATCATCATTCCGGTCCTGCCGCCGCTCATCGAGGAGTTCGCGGGCTCGCAGGCTGAGGCGGGCTGGATCAACGGCGTCTTCGTGGCGCTGTGGGCGGGCATGCAGTTCTTCTTCTCGCCGATCATCGGCTCGCTGTCGGACCAGCACGGACGCCGCCCGGTGATCCTGCTCTCCACCGTCGGGCTCTCGATCGACTACGTGCTGATGGCGGTGGCGCCGAACCTGTGGTGGCTGGCGCTCGGCCGCATCATCGCGGGCGTGACCTCGTCGAGCTTCACCACCGTCTTCGCCTACATGGCCGACATCACCCCGCCGGAGGGCCGCGCCAAGGCCTACGGGCTGAGCGGCGCGGCGTTTTAGGCCGGCTTCGTCGCCGGGCCACTGATCGGCGGCTTCCTCGGCGAGATCTCGCCGCGCGCGCCGTTCTGGTTCGCCGCCGCGATCAGCGGGCTGGCCTTCCTCTACGGCCTGTTCGTGCTGCCCGAATCGCTGGCGCCTGAAAAGCGCATGGCGTTTGCGTGGCGCCGCGCCAACCCGCTCGGCGCGCTGGCGCTGCTGCGCTCGCATTCCGAGCTGGCGGGGCTGGCCACCGTCACCTTCCTGCTGCACTTCGCCCATCACGTCTTCTCGGCCGTCTTCGTGCTCTATGCCGGCTACCGCTACGGCTGGACGCCGTGGCAGGTGGGCACGCTGCTCGCCATGGTCGGCGTGCTCGACATGATCATGCAGGGCGTCGTCGTCGGCCCGCTGGTCAAGCGCTTCGGCGACCGCGCGGTGATGGTCGCCGGCCTGTTCGGCGGCGCTGCCGGCATCGCGCTGATGGGGCTCGCGCCCACCGGCCTGATCTTCGTGGCCGCCATGTTCCCCAACGCGCTGTGGGGGCTCGCCATGCCGACGCTGCAGTCGCTGATGACGCGCCGCGTGTCGGAAAGCGAGCAGGGCCAGCTCCAGGGCGCCAACATGAGCGTCGCCTCGATCGCCGGCATCGTCTCGCCGCTGTTCTTCGGTGCCGTCTATTCGTGGTCGGTCGCCCCCGGCCTGCCGGTCGCCCGCTCGGGCGTGTCCTTCCTCATCGCCGCGCTCGTGCTGCTCGCCGGGGCGCTGCTCGGCTGGGTCGTGGCACGCCGCGCCGGCCGCGAGGAGAAGGCCGCCGACGCCGTCGCCTGACGCGCGTCGGCGCGCCTGCCGTAGCGTCCTGGCAGGCGCTTGCCGGCCACTCGGCTTGACTTCCGGCCTCCGCGGACCGAAATATCGAACCATGACCTACGCAGCCACCATTTCCCGAACCTTCCCCCGGGTGTGCCCCATCGCGGGATTCTGACCCCCGGTCCGGCTGCCTTGCGCCTCCGGACCGCGGGGGCTTAGGGCGTAGCGGTCAGCTTCGATCTGTATTCCGCCTGCGTCGCCCGTCCGAGGCGCATCAACCCCCTGAACAGACAAGTTTCGCGCGCCGCACGCCTGTGCGCATGCGCGCCTTTTGACGGACGAAAGACATGAACCAGACACCCATCCGGCGGCGCAGGCCGCCCATCGTCATCGGCGACCTCGACCACCAGCGGCTGACGCGGCTGGCCTCGGCCGCGCCCGAATCCATGGCCGACGTGGCCGACGAGCTGCTCGGCGAGCTCGACCGCGCCCGCACTCGGCCGCAGGCGGGCCTTCCCGCCGGCATCGTGCGCATGGGCTCGCACGTCACCTTCCGCTCCGGCGACGGGCCTCAGAAGAGCGTGCAGCTCGTCTGGCCGGGCGAGGCCGACATCGCGCAGGGCCGCGTCTCCGTGCTGACACCGATCGGCGCCGCCCTCATCGGGCTCACCGAGGGCCAGTCGATCGGCTGGGAGGACCGCTCGGGCCGCACCCACGAGCTGACGGTGCTCGCCGTCGGCCAGGCGGACGCCGCCGAGGCGCGGCCGCTCGCCGAGGCGCGGGCATGAGCCTGCGTCTCGTCTCCGCGCAGGGTCGATCGGGACCGCGCGCCTGACCCCCGGACCCGACGGGTCCGGGGGAGGGTGCTGATCCTGACATCCTGCATGGGCGGACCCCGCGTCCGCCGGGAGACGAGACATGAACCATCCGCTGCCCTGTCGGCTGACCACGAAGGACCACGCCATTCTCGAGACGCTGCTGGAGCGCTGCCCGGAGCCCGGCGGCGCCTATGCCGCGCTGCTCGCCCGCAAGCTCGCCGGCGCCGGCGTCTGGCTGAGCCGCGACATCCCCGCCGGCGTCGTCACGCTCAACAGCCGGGTGCTCTACCGTGTCGAAGGCGGCCCGGCCGAGACGCGCATCGTCGCCCAGAGCCCGGTCGGCGGCCCCGTCGTCGGCCTGCTGCTGCCGCTGACCACGCTGCGCGGCCTGGCCTTGCTCGGGCTGGCAGAGGGCGAGAGCGTCTCCTTCGAGGAGAGCGAGGCCGAGGTCACGCTGTCGGTGCAGGCGGTCGCCTACCAGCCGGAAGCCGCTCAGCGCGAGGCGCAGCTCAGCCGCGCCGCCCGAGGTCCCGCCCTGCGCCTGGTTCACAGCGCCTCCGGCCTGCCGGAACCCGCCCAGCCCTCCCGCTATGTCCTGTCCCACGGCTTCGACGACGACAACGACCCGGGTCCGTCGGCGGCCTGATCCTACGCCGCGAGGTCGGCGACGACCGCGTCGAGGACGATCATGCCGGAGGCGGTGGCGCGGAGGCGGGAGTTGCCGATCGGCTCGATCAGGCGTTCCTCCTGCAGGAAGCCGATGCGGCGCGACGACAGCGGCCGCCCCGCCAGCGCCTCGTAGCGCGCCACGTCGATGCCTTCGGCCAGCCGCAGCCCCATCAGCAGGAACTCGTCGGCCTCCTGCTCGCGCGTCAGCACCTCGCCGCCGGTGACGCCGTGGCCCTTGGCCTCGACGAGGTTGAGCCAGGTCTCCGGGATGCGCTCGGTGAAGGTGACGTGGCGGCGGCCGTCCTCCAGGAAGCGGCCATGCGCGCCAGGGCCGATCCCGACATATTCGCCATAGCGCCAGTAGACGAGGTTGTGCCGGCTCTCCGCGCCCGGCACGGCGTGGTTGGAAATCTCGTAGGCCGGCAGGCCGTGGGCCGCCGTCACCTCCTGCGTCGCCGCGTAGAGCGCGGCCGCGTGCTCGGGGTCCGGCACGTCGAGCCGGCCAACCGCATGCAGCGCGTGGAAGGTCGTGCCTTCCTCGATGGTGAGCTGGTAGAGCGACAGATGGTCGGCCGCGTGCCTGATCGCCTGTTCGAGCTCCGCCGTCCACGCCTCCACCGTCTGGTCGGGGCGGGCATAGATCAGGTCGAAGGAGAGCCGCGGGAACGTCTCGCGCGCCAGCCGGATGGCGTGAAGCGCCTGCTCGACATTGTGCAGCCGGCCGAGGAAACGCAGGTCGGGGTCGTTGAGCGCCTGCACGCCGAGCGAGACACGGTTGACGCCGGCGGCGCGGTAGCCGCGGAAGCGGGCGGCCTCGACCGAGGAGGGATTGGCCTCCAGCGTCACCTCGATGCCGGCGGGCACCGTCCAGTTCGCCGCCACCGCCTCCAGCACCGCGCCGACGGTTCCCGGCTCCATCAGCGAGGGCGTACCGCCGCCGAGGAAGATCGAGGTCACCGTGCGCGGGCCCGTGCGCCGGCGCAGCGTCGCCATCTCGCGTGCGAAGGCGGCGGCGAAGCGTGGCTGGTCCACCGGCCGGTGCCGCACATGGCTGTTGAAGTCGCAATAGGGGCACTTGGCCGCGCAGAACGGCCAGTGGATGTAGACGCCGAAGCCGGGGTCGCTCGTCATGCCGATGCCAGCATCGCCGCCGCGAATTTCGCGAAGGAGCGCGCCCGGTGGGACAGCGGTTCGGCAATGCCGTTCTTCTCGTCGGCTTCCATCTCGCCGAAGGTGAGCGTATGGCCGAGCGGCTGGAAGACGGGATCGTAGCCGTGGCCCTTGCCGCCGCGCGGCGGCCACACCAGCGTGCCCTCCACCTCGCCGCGGAAATATTCCGCGTGCCCGTCGGGCCAGGCAAGGCACAGTGTCGAGACGAACCGACCCGTCCGCTGCGCAGGCTGGGTCGCGCCTTTCTCGCGCAGCAGGCCCTCGGTCTTCTCCATCGCCATCATGAAGTCGCGGCCCGAGCCGTCCGGCTTCTCGGCCCAGTCGGCGGTGTAGACGCCCGGCTGGCCGTCGAGCGCGTCGATCTCCAGCCCCGAATCGTCGGACAGCGCCGGCAGGCCGGTGGCCGCCGCCGCCGCGAAGGCCTTGATGTAGGCGTTCTGTTCGAAGGTCGTGCCGGTCTCGGCCGGCTCCGGCAGGCCGTAGTCGGCGGCCGACCTCGCCTCGAAGCCGTAAGGGCCGATCAGCGCGGCGATCTCCTCCAGCTTGCCCTTGTTGTGGCTCGCCACGACGATCCGCCTGGTGTCGAGAGGGCGCATCACGAGCTCCAGATGCGCGGCTCGGCGAATTCGAGCGAATTGCCGGCCGGGTCGCGGAAATAGATGGAGCGGCCGCCGGTCGATTCACCGTCCTTGGGCGGCCACTCGAAATCGGCCTCGACCGCCACGCCGTGGGCGGTCAGATGCGCCTTCCAGCGGTCGATCTCGTCGGCTTGCGCCGCAAAGCACAGATGGCCGGGCCCGCGCGTGCCGTGCGGCGGCACGGGCAGCTTGGCGCCCGGCGCCGGCGGATGTTGCGTCGCGGCCGGGTCGAAGACGAGCAGCACGCCCGTCCCGCAGCGGAAGAAGACGTGCCGCCCCGGCACCTTGGCGATCCTCGTCAGCCCCATCACGCGGACGTAGAAATCCTCCGCCGCGTCGAGGTCGTCGGCATAGAGCGCCGATTCGAGGATTGCCGTGGGGGTCATGGCCGCCGCGCCCGCATCTATCCGATCGCCATCTTCTGCAGGTCGACCAGCCGCGCGATCCCCTTGCGCGCCAGCGCCATCAGCGCGGCGAACTCTGCTTCCGAGAACGGCTCGCCCTCGGCCGTGCCCTGGATCTCGACGATGCCGCCCTTGCCGGTCATGACGAAATTGGCGTCGGTGCCGGCCGACGAATCCTCGATGTAGTCGAGGTCGATCACCGGCTCGCCGCCGTGGATGCCGCAGGAGATGGCGGCCACGTGGTCGCGCAGCACCCGCTGCACCGAGGTCATCTTGCGCGCCTCCATCCAGCGCAGGCAGTCGTGCAGCGCCACGAAGCCGCCGGTGATGGAGGCGGTGCGGGTGCCGCCGTCGGCCTGGATCACGTCGCAGTCGACGGTGATCTGGAACTCGCCGAGCTGCTGCAGATCGATGACGGCGCGCAAGGATCGGCCGATCAGGCGCTGGATCTCCAGCGTGCGGCCGCCCTGCTTGCCGGACGAGGCCTCGCGGCGCATGCGCTCGCCGGTGGCGCGCGGCAGCATGCCGTATTCGGCCGTCACCCAGCCCTTGCCGGAATTGCGCAGCCAGGCCGGCACGCGTTCCTCCAGGCTCGCCGTGCACAGCACGTGCGTGTCGCCGAAGCGGACCAGGCAGGAGCCCTCGGCATGCTTCGACACGCCGCGCTCGAAGGAGATGGCGCGCATTTCGTCTGGCTGGCGCCCGGATGGCCGCATCTGTCGTTCCTCATGGGTCGTTTCGTGCCGCGGCTTGTAGCGGCAGGCCCGCGCCGACGCAAAGGAAAAGGCTCGCCCTCCCGCCCCGGCCACAGGGCGCGCTCGCTTGCGCCGGATCGGACGGCGACTATATCTTGCCGGCAAGGCGATCGGGGCAAGGACATGACGAAACCCGTGCTGGAACAGAACCTTCAGTCGCTCGACGCGCGCTCGCGCGACATCTTCCGCGCGGTCGTGGAAAGCTACCTGCGCGACGGCGAGCCGCTCGGCTCGCGCAACCTGTCGCGCCTCCTGCCGCACTCGCTGTCGCCGGCGACCGTGCGCAACGTCATGGCCGACCTCGAAAGCCTCGGCCTGATCTACGCGCCGCACGTCTCGGCCGGCCGCCTGCCCACCCAGCAGGGCCTGCGCTTCTTCGTCGACGCCTTCATGGAGATCGGCGACCTGTCGGACGAGGAGCGCCGCGTCATCGAGGCGCAGGTCAAGGCCTCCGGCTCTGGCCAGACGCTGGAGCACATGCTGACCGAGGCGAGCCAGATGCTGTCGGGCATGTCGCGCGGCGCCGGCCTCGTGCTCGCCGCCAAGAACGAGCAGGCGCTGAAGCACATCGAGTTCATCCAGCTCGAGCCGATGAAGGCGCTGGCCGTGCTCGTCTCGCAGAACGGCGACGTCGAGAACCGCGTGCTCGACCTGCCGGCCGGCGTCACCGCCTCGCAGCTCCACGAGGCGTCGAACTTCCTCAACGCGCACATACGCGGCCGCACGCTGTCGGAGGCGCGCAGCGAGATCGCCCGGCTGAAGGAGGAGACCCGCGCCGCGCTCGACCAGCTCTCGCAGGACCTCGTCGAGCGCGGGCTCGCCGTGTGGGCGGGTGCGGAGGGCGAGGCGCCGGCGCGCCTCATCGTGCGCGGCCGCGCCAACCTGCTGGAAAACATCACCGCGCAGGCCGACCTCGAGCTGCTGCGCCACCTGTTCGACGACCTCGAGACCAAGGAGGGGCTGGTCCAGCTCCTCGGCCTCGCCGAGGGCGGGCAGGGCGTGCGCATCTTCATCGGCTCGGAGAACAAGCTGTTCTCGCTGTCGGGCTCGTCGCTGGTCGTGGCGCCCTATCGCGACAAGGATTCGCGCGTCATCGGCGCCTTGGGCGTCATCGGCCCCACCCGGCTCAACTATGCCCGCATCGTGCCGATGGTGGACTATACGGCGCAGGTCGTCAGCCGGCTGCTGAAGTAGCGGCCCGCTCAACCGCAGGAGAAGCCCATGTTCGGCCTGATCGGAAAGATTCGTGCCCATCCCGGCAGGCGCGAGGAGCTGGTCTCGGTGCTGCTTTCCGGCACCGGCGCGATGCCCGGCTGCCTGAGCTACGTGATCGCCCGCGACGTCGCCGACGCCGACGCGCTGTGGGTCACCGAGGTGTGGACCGAAGAGGCCGCGCACAGGGCCTCGCTGTCGCTGCCGGACGTGCAGGCCGCGATCGCGAAGGGCCGGCCGCTGATCGCCGGCTTCGACAGCCAGACGCGCACCGAGCCGGTCGGCGGCGCCGGCCTGCCGGGGTGAGCGGGAGCGGCGGCCGGGCGGGTCCGCCGCCCCTTGATTTTCGTGTCCCGAAGCTCGATATGCGGCTCGACTTTCAAACGATTCCAATGTGGACGAGGCGATGAGCGAACAGCCCAAGGACGAACGCGCGCCCGACGAGAATGCGGCAGGCAGCGACTACCAGGTGAACAGCCCCTATGGCGAAGCCCCCCGGGCCGGCGGCGCGGCCGGCGAGCCGGGCGACTACGAGGCGCTGCTGCGCCTGATGAAGGAGAACGAGGAGCTCAAGGACGCCCGCCTGCGCGCGGCGGCCGAGATGGAGAACCTGCGCCGGCGCACCGCCCGCGACGTGGCTGACGCCCGGAGCTACGCGATCGCCAACTTCGCCCGCGACATGCTGGCGGTCTCCGACAACCTGCACCGCGCGCTGGAGGCGATCCCCGCCGATGCGCGCGCCTCCGGAGACGCCGGCTTTTCGGCGCTGGTCGAAGGCGTCGAGATGACCGAGCGCGGAATGCTGTCGGCGCTGGAGCGCCACGGCGTCAAGAAAATCGAGCCGAAGGGGGAGCGTTTCGACCCGAACTTCCACCAGGCCATGTTCGAGGTGCCGAACGCCGACGTGCCGGCCGGCACCGTCGTGCAGGTCGTGCAGACCGGTTACGTCATCGGCGACCGCGTGCTGCGGCCGGCCATGGTCGGCGTCGCCAAGGGCGGCCCCAGGGCCGCGCCGGAGCCCGCCGCCGAGCCCGGCCCGCCCAACCCGCAGGCCGAGAAGGACGCGTAGGGAGGCGCCGCAGTCACCTCTCCTCGAGGGGAGGTGACTGCCGCGCTCCTGCTTCCCCCGCCCACCCGCCTCCGCTATTCATCCATGCGGGAGGCGCGCATGAATCCGATCATCTTCCTCGACTATGCCGGCGTGGCGGTGTTCGCCGCCACCGGCGCGCTGTCGGCCTCGCGCAAGCAGCTCGACGTGATCGGCTTCCTGTTCCTCGCCTGCGTCACCGGCATCGGCGGCGGCACGGTGCGCGACCTGATCCTCGACGTCACCGTCTTCTGGCTCGCCAACCCGGACTACATCCTGATCTGCCTCGCCATGGCGGTGCTTGTCTACTTCACCGCGCACCGCGTCGAATCCCGCTACAGGCTGCTCCTGTGGCTGGATGCGATAGGGCTCGCCGCCTATTGCGTGTTCGGCGCCTGGAAGGGGCTGGTGGTCACCGGCTCGGGCATCGTCGCGGTGGTCATGGGCACGCTGACGGCCACCTTCGGCGGCATCCTGCGCGACCAGCTCGCGGGCGAGCCGTCCGTCCTGCTGCGCCCGGAGGTCTACGTGACCGCGGCGATCGCCGGCGCCGTCGTCTTCACCGTCGCCTTCGTCGCCGGCCTGCCGCTGCTCGCTGCGGCCGTGCTCGCCTTCCTCGTCGCCTTCGCCATCCGCGGCGGCGCGCTGTGGTTCGGCTGGTCCTTCCCGCGCTACCGCAGCCGCCCCGGCCGCCGGCCGGAGGATATTCGCTAGCGCATGTCTCCCGAAAGTGGCCCCAGGCTTCGGGACAAAGACATGCGCAACTTCAGATCAAACCGCGCTCGCGGGCCTGGTCGCGCAGGCTCATCAAGGGCCGCGGGCCGATCTGCTGGATGACCAGCCCGGCCGCCAGCGAGCCGAGCGCGCCGCAGTCGGCGAGGCTGCGGCCGCTCGTATAGCCGTAGAGGAAGCCGGCGGCGTAGAGGTCGCCCGCGCCCGTCGTGTCGACGAGCTGGTCGATCTCGATCGCCTGCACCGGCACCGTCTCGGCTCCCCGCACGGCGATGGAGCCGAGCTCCGAGCGCGTCACCGCCGCCAGCTTGCAGTCCCTGCGGATCATCTCCAGCCCGGCCTCGAAGGACGAGGTCTGGTAGAGCGACTTGAGCTCGCTCTCATTGGCGAAGACGATGTCGACGGTGCCCGAGCGCATCAGCTCGAGGAACTCGCCGCGGTAGCGGTCGACGCAGAACGGGTCGGATAGCGTCATCGACACCTCGCGCCCGGCCGCGTGTGCGATTCCCGCGGTCCTGCGGATCGCCTCCTTGGCGCGCGGCGGATCCCATAGATAGCCCTCGAAATAGGTGACCTTGGCGGCCGCCGCCTTGTCGGCCTCCACGTCCTCCGGCCCCAGCTCGACGCAGGCGCCGAGATAGGTGTTCATCGAGCGCTCGCCGTCCGGCGTCACGAAGATCATCGAGCGCGCCGTCGGCGGCTCGGCCGCGAGCGGGCGCGTGTCGAAGGCCACGCCCTGGGCGCGAATGTCGTGCGTGTAGACATGGCCGAGATGGTCGCTGGAGACCTTGCCGAAGAAGGCCGCGCTGCCGCCGAAGCTGGCGATGCCGGCCGCCGTGTTGCCGGCGCTGCCGCCCGAAGCCTCCACCGCCGGTCCCATGCGGGAATAGAGCAGTTCGGCGCGCGCGGCGTCGATGAGGTTCATCGCGCCCTTGGCGATGCCGTTGTCGACAAGGAAATCGTCCTCGCAGCGGGCGATGATGTCGACGATGGCGTTGCCGATGCACAGCACGTCAAACTGGCTCATACGGTTCTCCGGAAGGCCCGCGAAAAGTCCCCGGCGCGGGTTAAGGCCCGGCCGCGCGGTTTGCAAGCCTGCTAAGGCGTTTTCACGGGTAAGCGGATGCTTTGGGCCGTTTCGAGCCGGTGGGAACCGGAAGGGAGTGCGCCTTCATTGCGCGCCGCCCGCGCCGCACTTATCTCCTGTCGCGAAAGGAGCCTGCCGATGATCCTCGAGGCCGCCCGCGCCGCGATCTCCCGCCTGTTCACGCGCGAGTTCCGTGCCGTCTTCCTGAAGTCGCTCGGGCTGACCCTGCTCGCGCTGGTGGCGGCGTGGTTCGGCCTGCGCGAGCTGTTCGACGTCTTCGCATGGCCATGGCTCGATGCGCTCGTGCCGGGCCTGCCGTCCTGGGCCGGCTGGCTGGGCGTCGTCGCGGCGGTCTTCGCCGGCATCGGCCTGGCGCTGGCGCTCGCTCTGCTCGTCGCGCCGGTGACGGCGCTGGTCGCCGGCCTGTTCCTCGACGACATCGCCGAGGTCGTCGAGCGCACCGACTACCCCGCCGACCCGCCCGGCCGCGCCATGCCGGCGCTCGCCGCGCTGTGGCTGTCGATAAAGTTCCTCGGCGTGGTCATCCTCGGCAACATCCTCGCGCTGCTGATGCTGCTGCTCCCGGGCGTCAACGTCGCCGCCTTCTTCCTCGTCAACGGCTACCTGCTCGGCCGCGAGTTCTTCGAGTTCGCCGCCATGCGCTTCCGCCCGGAGGCCGAGGCGAGGGCGATGCGCCGCCGCAACGGGCTGACCGTCTTCGGCGCCGGGCTGGTGATCGCCGCCTTCCTTGCCGTGCCGCTGCTCAATCTGCTGACCCCGCTCTTCGCCGCGGCGATGATGGTGAATCTGCACAAGATGATCGCGGCCCGCGAATCGCGGCTCGCCGCGCCCGCCGCTGCGCCGCGCGTGGCGGGCTAGCGTCGGATCAGCCCGCGAGGCGCTTGCGGAAGCGCGCCAGCGCGACAACGGCCCAGATCGCTTCCACCAGCCCGAACGGCCACGCGCCCTGCAGGAAGCCGTAGACCGAGCCGAGCGCGCAGGCGGCTGCGAAGCCGAGCACGAACCAGGGGCTGCGGCTTTCCAGCGCGTAGAAGACGAGCATGGCGGTGACCGCCAGCAGGCCGAACGCTGTCAGCGCGTCGAATTGCATGCGCCCCTCCCGCCGCCTTCAGCCGTTCCAGCGCATGCGCATGTAGACGCCGCCCTTTTCCAGCTCGTCCAGCATCTGTTCGACGCGCTTGCACCGCGTGTCGGGCCGCTTCGCACGCGCGATCCAGCCGAGATAGTCGTTGCGCTGGTAGGGCGGCCGCGCGGCATACGCTTCCTCCAGCCCGCGTGCCTCGATTTCGGCGCGCAGGTCGTCGGGCATCGGGTTCGCGGCGCGGGTCAGAGCCATGCCGCCAGCTTCGCCGCGGCGGCCAGCGCGGTCAACCATATGTTCAGCTTTGACTTGATCGACGGACACCAAAGCGCCATGTCGTGGGGCGAGGGTGGCCGGGCGTACCGTCCGGAGGGTGTGAAGTGTTCGTCGATCTGCTGCTCGCCATCGTGCATCACCTGCTCGTCTTCGCGCTCGCGGGCACGCTGGCCGCCGAGCTGGCGCTGGTGCGTCCCGGCCTCGCCGGCCGTGAGCTGCGGCTGGTGGCCCGCATCGACCAGATCTTCGGCGCGCTGGCGCTGGCGATCGTCATCGTCGGCGTCGGCCGCGTCTTCCTCGGCCTCAAGGGCTGGCAGTTCTACGTCTACAACTGGGCCTTCTGGGCCAAGATCGCGGCCTTCCTCGTGGTCGGGCTGCTGTCGATCCGCCCGACCCTGCGCATCATCGCCTGGCGCGGCGCGGCGCGGAACGCCACCGGCCTCTACGTCGTGCCGGATTCCGAGATCGCCGGCGTGCGCCGCCTGATCCACTGGGAAGCGGCCGTGTTCCTGCTGATCCCGGTCTTCGCCGCGATCATGGCCCGCAGCGTCGGCGTCTAGAGCATCTCCAGCAAAAGTGCGAAGCGGTTTTGCGCCCCGGAAATGCGGCTGATACAAAGAGATGGAGCGGTTCTGCCGATTCCGTGAAAACCGGAACCGCGCTAGCCGCCGGCCCGCGCGCCCGGCGGCGGTCCCTCGCCGATCGGCACCAGCGGCGCTGGTATGTCGTTCGTCTTGACCGCAGCCTTGCAGATGTCGGCGATGATGCAGATCTCGCATTCCGGCCGCCGCGCCTTGCAGACATAGCGCCCGTGCAGGATCAGCCAGTGATGCGCGTGGCGCATGTATTGCGGCGGGATCATCTCGACCAGCCGGCGCTCCACCTCCTCCGGCGTCTTGCCGGGCGCCAGCCCGATGCGGTTGCCGATGCGGAAGATATGCGTGTCGACCGCCATGGTCGGCTCGCCGAAGGCGATGTTGAGCACCACGTTGGCCGTCTTGCGGCCGACGCCGGGCAGTGCCTGCAGCGCCTCGCGGCTCGACGGCACCTCGCCGCCATGCTCGGCGACCAGCGCGCGTGACAGCGCGATCACGTTCTTGGCCTTGTTGCGCCACAGGCCGATGGTGCGGATGTGGCGGCCGACCTCCTCCTCGCCGAGCGCGGCCATCTTTTCTGGCGTGTCGGCGATCCTGAACAGCTCCCGCGTCGCCTTGTTGACGCCGGCATCCGTCGCCTGCGCCGACAGCACCACCGCCACCAGCAGCGTGAAGGCGTTGACCGATTCGAGCTCGCCCTTCGGCTCCGGCCGCTGGATCGAGAAGCGGCGGAAGATCTCGTCGATCTCGGCCGCGCTGTAGAGCGTGGCGGGCGGCCGCTTGGGGCGCGGGCGGGGCCTGGCATTGCTTCCGTCGCGGGTTTTTGATCGTCCCGCGGCCGGTGCGGCGTTTTTGTGCTTGGGTCTCGGCATCGTCGCTCTATAATCCGGTTCATGTCCGGAATGAACTCCGCGGAAGAGCCGCTTTTCCGCGCGCTGCTGGTGCCGCACCGCTCGCTCGGGCGGCGCGGCTTCGTCGCGCTCATGGGTGCGCTGGTCGCGTTCTGGGCGCTTTACGGCGGCATCTTCCTGGCGATGGGCGCCTGGCCGATCTTCGGCTTCTTCGGCCTCGACGTATTGGCGGTCTGGCTCGCCTTCCGCTGGAACTACCGCGCGGCGCGGGCCCGCGAGGAGGTCTCGGTGTCGCGCACCGCGCTCGACATCCTCAAGGTCGCGCCTTCGGGCCGCTCGGAGGAGCACCATTTCAACCCGTTCTGGGCCCGCTTCGAGGTCGCCCGCCACGACGAGATCGGGATCACCCGCATGGCGGTCTCCGACAAGGCCCGCTACGTGCCGGTCGGCGCCTTCCTCAACCCCGACGACCGCGAAACCTTCGCCACCGCCTTCGGCCGCGCGCTGAAGACCGCTAAGGCGGGATAATATCGGTTTCGGCAGGAATCGGGTGGTTCCGGCGCCTTCCGGCGCCGATATTCGCGTTCAAGGAGACCTTGCCATGAACGCCCACACGATGATTGATGCCGCCATGAAGCCCAGCGCGAACACCCGGCCCGAGCTCACCCTCACCCGCGACGTCACCCCCGGCGGCGCCGACTACGAGACGGTCCGCGCCGTCATCGAGAAGATCAGCCTCGACTATCGCGGCCAGCCTTCGCTCGAGCATCTCGCGGCCGAGGTCGGCACCACGCCGACAGCGCTGCAGAAGCTGTTCACCCGCTGGGCCGGCCTGTCGCCCAAGAGCTTCCTGCAGGCCGTCACGCTGGACCATGCCCGCCGCCTGCTCGGCGAGGGCATGCCGCTGCTCGAGACCGCTTACGAGGTCGGCATGTCCGGCCCCGGCCGGTTGCACGACCTGTTCGTCACCCACGAGGCGATGTCGCCGGGCGACTACAAGGGCCGCGGCGCCGGCCTGACGATAAATTATGGCTGGCACGTCTCGCCCTTCGGCATCGCGCTCTTGATGGCGACCGGGCGCGGGCTCGCCGGCGTCGCCTTCTGCGATCCCGGCGGCGAGCGCGCCGCGCTCGACGACATGTGCGCCCGCTGGCCCAACGCCCGCTTCGTCGAGGATGCGGGCGCCACCGCCCCCTACGCCGCGCGCATCTTCGACCCGGCCCGCTGGAAGGCCGACGAACCGCTGCGCGTCGTCCTGATCGGTACCGACTTCCAGGTGCGCGTCTGGGAGGCGCTGCTGCGCATCCCGATGGGGCGGGCCTGCTCCTATTCGGCGATCGCCGCCGGCATCGGCGCGCCGAAGGCGAGCCGGGCGGTCGGTGCCGCGATCGGCGCCAACCCGCTCTCCTTCGTCGTGCCCTGCCACCGCGCGGTCGGCAAGTCGGGGGCACTGACGGGCTACCACTGGGGCCTGACGCGCAAGCGCGCCATGCTCGGCTGGGAGGCAGGCCAGGTCGAGGAAGCGGCGGCGGCGCGCGCTTAACCACCGGTTAACCATGTTGAACCTAGGGTTGCATATTATCCTTATGCAACCCTAGGTCAAAAGTTGAAGCGTCACCTCGCCATCGCTCTTCTGTTCGCCGGACTGCCGGCCGGCGTCCGCGCCGACACCAAGGCCGTCACCTTCGACGCCACGGTGGCCGCGGTCTGCACGCTGGCGGTCAATTCCAACGGCACGATGGTGGCGAGCGCCGATCTCGGCACGCTGAGCTCCAAGCTCGCCGGCGGCTCGCCCGCCTCGCTGACGCTGTCGACCACCGGCGGCGTCGACCTCTCCGTCGACCCGGTGACCGCCGTCACGGTGCCGGTCGGCGACGTCACCGCCACGACCTGGACGCCGACCTATTCGGCCTCCGGCGCCCACACGGTGGCCGAGACCGGGGCGACGACGGCGCTCGCCGCGCCCGGCACGTCGACGGTGTCGGTCAACCTCGTCGGCGCCAAGAGCGGTTCCGACCGCTTCGCCGCCGGCAGCTACCAGGCCACGGTGACGGTCCGATGCGAATGATCCGCCGTCTCGCATTTGCCGGCCTTCTCGCGGCATCCGCGGCTGGCCTCGCCGGCCCTTCGTTGGCCCAGTCGATGAGCCCGATGCGCGGCGAGGTCACCTCCTTCACCGACGCCTTCGCAGTGCGCGTCTTCCCGGCCAATCCCTACGAGCGGCCCATCGGCGTCGACGTGCGCGTCTACGACCAGGACTTCGCCCCGGTCGCGGCGAGCGTCATGCCCGGCAGCTTCACGCTCGCGGCCGGCGCCTCGCGCTCCGTCCTCGTCGTCGTTCCCTTTGCCGGCACCAGCGTCCGTAAAATCCGCATCTGTACCGAAAGCGTTCCGTTTCCCGACAACCAGACGCGCATAAGGGCCCAGATATGCGGCAAGTTCATCGCCTCGCGGCGCTAGCGGTCGCCGTTGCCGCTCTCTGCAGCCCCGCCGCGGCCGGCGACGTCTACACGCTCAACCAGAACCAGAACGGCTTTTCGCTGCCGGGCGTGTCGCTGCCGCAAGGTCAGGACGAGGTGCGCGCCGCCGACGGCACCACCTGCCGCTCCGCCGTCGGCGGCAGCGGCGCCTATCTCGACGTCGGCGTGATCGGCGGCTCGGGTGCCGCCGCCGGCTCCATGGCCACCTACGGACGCGTGGTCATCCCGCTCGGCCGCTCGGCGGCGCGGCTCGACTGCTCGCGGCTCTACGCGCTGGAGGTCGAACGCCTGCAGATGGAGCTCAGGCTGCTCAAGATGGGGTTGGCGCGCGGCGGCGGCGCGCAGCCGGCCGCCGACGGCGCCTGGGCGCACGAGGGCTGGAGCGATGGGCTGCGCGGCGGCAAGTAGGCGCCGCGCGGCGGCCGTCGTGGTCGTTGCCATGCTGCTTGCGCCGACGACCGGCCATGCCGCGCTCATCGGCAGTTGCACGATCGTCGTGCTGTCGTCCGGCCAGATGGCCCCGAACGCGGCGATCGCCGTGCTCGGCTCCGCGCAGCCGGGCGGCTCGGCCGCGCAGGTCAAGGTGACGGCCAACTCGCTGATCTGTACGGTTCTCGGCCTGCTCGACTGCTTTCGCGTATCGGCCCCGGCGCCGGCCGCCTTCACCACATATCCTTCCGGCGGCGGCGCCGGCGTGACGTTCTCCACCTCCTACCGCGTCGACGGCGGCGCCGGCATTGCCGGCAGCGTCCAGACCGAAGTCCTGAACGGGTCCCACACGGTCGCGGTCGACCTTTCGGCCGCGCGCGCATCGGGTGTATTCCCGGCCGGCGCCTACCAGGCGCAGGTAACTGTGCGCTGCGAATAGGCGCGGTTCCCTTTC
>JAFKJY010000102.1 GCA_017305835.1 Hyphomicrobiales bacterium | reverse complement strand
CATCCCATGGGATATATCCAGGCGAGCGGCCAGACGTCGCGACCTGTTTGCGCCGCGCGGCTTGCCCATATATGTAAAAGCATTGAGGAGCAGATTTTTCGATGACCGGCAGCATGATCGACCCGTTCGGGCGCGCGATTTCTTATCTGCGCGTGTCGGTGACCGACCGCTGCGACTTCCGCTGCACCTACTGCATGGCGGAGGACATGACCTTCCTGCCGAAGAAGGACCTGCTCACGCTGGAGGAGCTCGACCGGCTGTGCACGGCGTTCGTCGAGAAGGGCGTGCGCAAGCTCAGGCTGACCGGCGGCGAGCCGCTGGTGCGCAAGAACGTCATGCACCTGATCCGCCAGCTCGCGCGCCATCTCGACAGCGGCGCGCTCGACGAGCTGACGCTGACCACCAACGGCTCGCAGCTCGCCCGCCACGCGGCCGAGCTCGCCGAATGCGGCGTGCGCCGCATCAACGTGTCGCTCGACACGCTCGACCCGGCTAAGTTCCGGCAGATCACCCGCTGGGGCGACCTCGGCAAGGTGCTGGACGGCATCGAGGCGGCACAGGCGGCGGGCCTGAAGATCAAGCTCAACGCGGTCGCGCTCAAGGACTTCAACGACCGAGAGATCCCCGAGCTCATGCGCTGGGCGCACGGGCGCGGCATGGACCTGACCGTCATCGAGACCATGCCGATGGGCGAGATCGACGTCGACCGCACCGACCAGTACCTGCCGCTGTCGAAGCTGCGCGCCGACCTCGAGCGCGTCTTCACGCTGCGCGACATCCCCTACCGCACCGGCGGGCCGGCCCGCTATGTCGAGGTGGCCGAGACGGGCGGCCGGCTCGGTTTCATCACGCCGCTGACCCACAATTTCTGCGAGAGCTGCAACCGCGTGCGGCTGACCTGCACCGGCACTCTCTACATGTGCCTCGGCCAGGAGGACGCGGCCGACCTGCGGGCGCCGCTGCGCGCCTCCGAGGGCAACGAGCTGCTGTCGGCGGCGATCGACGAGGCGATCGGGCGCAAGCCCAAGGGCCACGACTTCGTCATCGACCGGCGCACAAGCCGCCCGGCCGTGTCCCGCCACATGAGCGTCACCGGCGGCTGAGCACGGATGCGGGGGCGCTCCTTCCTCGCCGTCCTTGCGCTGCTGCTCATGCCCGGCGCGGCGGCGGCCGATTCGCTCACCTATTCCAACGACCGCTTCGGCACGCGCCTCACCTTCCCGGCCGAGCTGTTCGAGACGCGGCTCGATCCTCCCGCCAATGGCGACGGGATGTCGTGGACCGCGCAGGACGGGGCCTCGCTCGCCGTCTACGGGGGCTACAACGTGCAGGAGCAGAGCCCGGCCGAGCTGCTCGCCGACATCTCGGCGACGCGCGCCGCCGAGGGCCAGGTCACCTATTCGCGCAGCCGCGACAACTGGGCGGTGGTTTCGGGCACGTCAGGCCCGAACATCTTCTACGAGCGGCACGTGTTCGGCGCCGGCGACGTCATCCATTCGATGGTGCTGACCTACCCGCGCGCGCTGGGTGGCAAATACAATCCCATTGTTGGACCGATTGCCAACAGTCTCGACGGGCCATAAAGCTCCGCCTTCGAGATACGGGACGCCGGGAGCATCATGGCAACCTCGCCCAATCTGCGTGCAGCGCTGTTCATGGTCCTCGCGATGGCCACCTTCACGTGCAACGACGCGATCACCAAGAGCCTGTCGTCGCAGATGAACGCCGGCCAGATCATGTTCGTGCGCGGCGTGTTCGCCACCCTGTTCGTCGGCCTGCTCGCCTGGCAGCAGGGCGCGCTGCGCAACCCGCGGCGCGCGCTCAACCCGCTGGTGCTGACCCGCAGCTTCTTCGAGCTCGGCGGCACCGGCTTCTTCCTCGTCGCGCTGGGGCACATGCCGCTCGCCAACATCTCGGCCGTGCTGCAGTCGCTGCCGCTGGCCGTCACGATGGGCGCGGCGCTGGCGCTGCGCGAGCCGGTCGGCTGGCGACGCTGGATCGCGATCCTCATCGGCTTCGCCGGCGTGGTCGTCATCGTCAGGCCGGGCGTCGAGGGGTTCAGCACCTATTCGGTGCTGGCGCTGCTGTCGGTTGCCTGCTGCGCGGCCAGGGACCTGGCGACGCGCCGCATCCCGTCCGACATTCCCTCGCTCATGGTGTCGACGGTCACGGCGGCCTTCGTCACCGTCTTCGGCTCGCTGACCGTCGCGCCGCTCGGCGGCTGGGTGCCGCTTTCCTTCGGCGCGGCGGCCGCGCTCGCCGCCGCGGGGTTCCTCCTCATCCCCAGCATGGTGTTCCTGATCCTCGCCATGCGGACGGGCGATGTCGCCTTCGTGGCGCCGTTCCGCTACACGGCGCTGCTGTGGGCGATCACGCTGGGCATCCTGGTGTTCGGCGAATGGCCGGACGGCACCATGCTGGCGGGCGCCGGAATCGTCATCGCGTCGGGGCTCTATTCGCTCTATCGCGAGACGATCCTCGGCCGGCGCCGGCCGATCAGCGAGACCGCCGCATCCTCGATGGCGCCGGACGGCACCTGAAACCCAACCGCCTGCGGCTCTCGCCGCGGCGATCGAAACGAGAAGAGCGGCCGCGGCCGCACGCAAGCAGACAAGGCGAAGATGACGCACACCGCCGAGCCGCCCTCCCCGGTACAGCCGCGCATCATCACGCTGGTGCTGATCGCGTCGGCGGGCGCGCTTGCGATGAACATCTTCCTGCCGTCGCTGCCCAGCATGGCGCGCCATTTCGAGGTCGAATACAGCGTCATCCAGCTCCTGGTCTCGCTCTACCTCGTGGCCACCGCCTTCATCCAGCTCGTGGTCGGGCCGCTGTCGGACAGGTTCGGTCGCCGGCCGGTCCTGCTCGCAGGCGTGTCGATATTCGCGCTCAGCACGATCGCAGCGATCTATGCGCCAACCTTCGAGATTCTCCTGGCCTGCCGCCTGATGCAGTCGACGGCGGCCGCGGGGCTGGTGCTGTCGCGCGCCGTCGTGCGCGACACGGTGACCAACATGGAGGACGCCGCGAGCCGCATCGGCTACGTCACGATGGGCATGTCGCTGATGCCGATGATCGGGCCGATCATCGGCGGCTACCTCGACGAGATCTACGGCTGGAAGTCGACCTTCCTGCTGACCTTCTGCTTCGCGCTGGTCACGCTCGTGGTTGTGTTCGCCGACCTCTCGGAGACCCACAAGACCCGCACGACCAGCATGCTGGCGCAGATGAAGACGTATCCGGAGCTGTTCCGGTCGCGCCGGTTCTGGGGCTATTCGGCGACGGCCGGCTTCTCGTCGGGCGCCTTCTTTGCCTTCCTCGGCGGCGGGCCGTTCGTGGCGACGGAGCTGCTGGGCATGTCGCCGGCCAGCTACGGCGTCTATTTCGGCCTGATCTCGGTGGGCTACATGGCCGGCAACTACCTGTCGGTCCGGTTCTCGCGCGAGAAGGGCGTCAACCGCATGATGCTGTGGGGCAGCGTGGTCGGCATGCTGAGCGGGCTGATCCCGCTCGTGCTGCTGGCGTTCGGCATCTTCACGCCGCTCTCCGTCTTCGCGCCCGCCGCCTTCGCCGGCATCGGCAACGGCATGGCGCTGCCCAACGCCAATGCCGGCATGGTCAGCGTCAGGCCGCATCTGGCCGGCTCCGCCGCCGGGCTGGGCGGCACGCTGAACATCGCCTGCGGCGCGGTGCTCGCCTTCCTCGCCGGCGCCGTGCTGACTCGAGAATCGGGGCCGATGCCGCTGTTCGTCATCATGGCGGCGTCGATGGCCGCCAGCATCGCCTCGTCCGCCTACGTCATGCGCGTCGCGCGGCAGGCCGGCGAGCCGGACATGACGCCGGGCGGCCATCCATGAGCGCCCCGACGGTCGCGGGGCTGGTGCTCGCCGGCGGGCGGTCGCGGCGGATGGGCGGCGGCGACAAGTTCCTGCTGCCGCTCGCCGGGCGCCGGCTGATCGACCACGTCGTCGCCCGCCTCGCGCCGCAGGTGGGTGCCTTGGCGATCAGCGCCAATTGCGACCCTGCCCTCCTCGCGGACACCGGCCTGCCCGTGCTCGCCGACGCGCCGCCCTCGCGGGGGCCGCTGTCGGGCCTGCTGGCGGGCATGAGCTGGGCCGCGACCGCGCTGCCGGGCTGCACCCATGTGGCGACCGCGGCGGCCGACACGCCATTCTTTCCGGAAGACCTCGTCGCGCGGCTGATGGAGGCCGGCGCGGGGACCGGCAGCGCCACGCTCGCCGTCTCGGCAGGGCGCGTGCATCCGGTCTTCGGCCTGTGGCCGCTCGCCGGCCGGCGCTACCTGGAGGAATTCCTCGCCAGCTCCGAGAAATGGCGGATGATCGACTTCGCCGGGCGGACCGGCTGGCGCGAGGTGGATTTCCCCGTCTCCGGCGACAGCGATCCGTTCTTCAACATCAACACCCCCGACGACCTCGCCGCCGCGCAGCGACGCATGGAGCACGGATGAGCCAGCCAGTCCTCGGCGTCACCGGCTGGAAGAATTCCGGCAAGACCACCCTCGTCGAACGGCTCGTCGCCGAGCTGGTGCGGCGCGGCCGGCGGATCTCGACGGTCAAGCACGCCCACCACGACTTCGACATCGACGTGCCGGGGACGGATTCCTTCCGACACCGGCAGGCCGGCGCGTCTGAGGTCGCGATCGTGTCGGCCCGGCGCTGGGCGCTGATGCACGAGCTGCGCGACGAGGACGAGCCGCCGCTCGCGTCCGTGCTCGCCCGGCTCGCGCCCTGCGAGCTGGTGATCGTCGAGGGCTACAAGCGCGAGGGCCATCCCAAGATCGAGGCGCGCCGGCTGGGCGCCCGCGACACGACCCCGCTCTCGGCGCAGGATCCGTCGATCGTGGCGGTGGCCGCCGACCATGCGCAGCCCGGCGAGACGCTGCCGGTGTTCGATATCGACGACATCGCGGCAATCGCCGACTTCGCCGAGACGTTCTGCGCGCCCCGCGTCTGACGGGCGCAAGGCCGCGGCTTCCGTGGTTTTCAGGTTGCCTTGCGCGCGGCAACGATGAAATATCGCCGCAGGGGTGGGGCACAGGCCCGCGCCGGCAAATGACGCCGCGGCCGGCAAGGTCTGCGGCGATGACAGAGTGAGGAACACCATGAACATCTCCAGGCGTATCGTCTTCGCGCTCTCGGCCGCGGCCCTGGCGCTCTCCGTCGGCACGGCCGGCGCGCAGGACAAGATCAGGATCGGCACGGAAGGCGCCTACCCGCCCTTCAACAACCTGACGTCGGACGGCAAGCTGGAAGGCTTCGACATCGACATCGCGCGCGCGCTCTGCGACGAGATGAAGGCCGAATGCACCTTCGTCACGCAGGACTGGGACGGCCTGATCCCCGCGCTGCAGGCCAACAAGTTCGACGCCATCGTCGCCTCCATGTCGATCACCGACGAGCGCGACCAGCAGGTCGACTTCACCAATCCCTATTACACCAACTCGCTGATCGTGATCGCGCCGAAGGATTCCGCCATCAGCGCGCCGACGGCGGAAGGGCTGGCGGGCAAGGTCGTCGGCGCCCAGGGCGGCACCGTCGGCGCCGACTATGTCAGCGAGAACTTCAAGGACGTCGAGCTGAAGCCCTATCCGACGCAGCAGGAGCTCTATCTCGACATCGGCTCGGGCCGCGTCGACGCGGCGATCGGCGACGTCGGCGTCATGAAGGCCTTCCTCAAGACCGACGACGGCCAGTGCTGCAAGCAGATCGGCGACCCGTTCTACAAGGACGACAAGATCGCCATCGCCGTGCGCACCGGCGACAAGGCCCTGATCGACAAGTTCAACGCGGCGATCGAGGGCATCCGCAAGAGCGGCGCCTACCAGCAGATCAGCGAAAAGTATTTCGGCACCGACATCTTCGAATAGCGGGATGCACGAAATCCACGTCAAGGGTGCCTTCGATGCCGGCTTCTTCGCCGGCATCGACAACAATTCGATCGCGGACCGCAACCGGCTTCCGTTCCTTCACGAGAAGCTGAACTCGTTCTGCGCTGCGTTCGATGTGATCCCCTTCCAGAACGCGGACAACGACACGCTCTATTCCGAGCTGGTTCCGCAGGGCGTGACGCATACACTGGGTAAGCCGACGCGCATCCGCATCCGCAACACCTCGCATTTCGAACGCTGGAGGACCGAGGCGCTGGCATTCGCCGACATCGGCACGTTCAGCGAATACGAGACCAGCCCGGCACATCGCCAGACCGTCCGGCGCCTGATCGAGGGTTGCGAGCTGGTCGATTTCTACTTCGACGTCTACAGGACGGGGATCATCGTCGCCTATCTGAAGATACGGGTCGCGGGCTGCGCGATGCGGGAGCGGCTGACGGTCTTCGAATGTTTCGAATATGCGGGCTACGGCGAGGTGCTATCGCGCGTGCCCTCGCCCGGCATCAACCTGTTCTTCGACCGGATCGCGGCAGCCTGCCGCGAAGTCTTCGGAAACAGCGAGATCGGGCTGCTGCTGAAGCGCGACACCAGGCCGCGCCGCAAGGCTGCCGAGGTCGAACTGTTCGGCTTCTCGGGCCTGATCCTCGTCTCGGAAGCGGAAGCCGCGACGCTGACCTTCCCGATCCACGCCAGCAAGCCGATCCTTTTCGACTACGTGGACGGCGACCTCTACTTCAACTGGTGGTGCTCGTTCTTCGTCCAGAACGAGGCCGTCGACGTCAACCACAACGTCTACCATTTCCTCGAATACATGGATGCCTGCTGGATCACGCTGAAGGTCTACCAGCAGCTCTTCGTCGACCTCATCAGCCGGATTTCCGACAGGGAGGCGCAATCCGCCGAGATGCTGACGCAGGACCAACTCACCGTGTTGAGGTCGGCGACCAGCAACATCATCTTCGCCGCCGACGTCTTCTCCTATACCGACCACCAGCAGATCTCGGCAGTCATCAAAGTCATGGACGCCTTCGGCGAATTCGGGCGCCGCGGCGACAAGATCGACCGCCAGAAGGAGGAGTTCATCCAGATCATCACCGAGTATCAGCAACGGACGAGCGAACGTCACTCCCGTCACATCAACATGTTCCTCTTTTTCGTGTCCTGCGTGTCGGTGATCAGCCTCAACATCTCGCTATTTCAGTATTTCCGCGACACGGGCATCGTCACGATCGTCGGCCGCGAGATCGAGTTCGGGATGGCCGTGCCGGTCGTGTATCTCGTCGGCTCGACGCTCGCCGTGCTGTCGCTGATCGGCGTCGCTTACCGTATCTTCCGGCCGCGATACTGAGATGCTGGAGCTGCTCTCGTTCGGACCGGCCGGGTGGGGCGACGAGATCGCCAGGGGGACGCTCGTCACCGTGGCCCTGGCGCTGGCGACGCTGCCGCTCGGGCTCGTCGCCGGCTTCGCCGTCGCGCTCGGCAAGCAGTCGGAGGAGGCGTCGCTGCGAGCGGCGGCGAACGTCTACACCACGATCTTCCGCGGCCTGCCGGAGCTGCTGACGCTCTTCCTCGTCTATTTCGGCGCGCAGATCGCGGTGCAGCGCGTGGCCGCACTCGTCGGGATAGAATCCGGCGTCGAGATCAACAGCTTCGCGGCCGGAATGGTGGCGCTGGGCGCGGTGTTCTCCTCCTATGCGAGCGAGGTCTTCCTGTCGGCCTTCCGCGCCATCCCGCACGGCCAGTACGAGGGCGGCCATGCGCTCGGCCTCAGCCGCTGGCAGACGATGCGGCTCGTGGTGCTGCCGCAGCTCGTCCGCATCGCGCTGCCAGGCCTGTCCAACCTGTGGCTGATCCTGCTCAAGGACACCGCGCTCGTCTCCGTCATCGGCCTGTCGGACATCATCCGCCAGACCGGGATCGCCGCGCGCGTCACCCGGCAGGCCTTCCTGTTCTTCGGCGTCGCCTGCCTGGTCTACCTGGCGCTCGCGATCCTGTCCTCCTTCGCCTTCGCCGCGATCGAGCGCTGGGCCGGCCGCAGGGAGGGCGCGCGATGAGCCTCGCCGTCCCGGCCGCGCAGGCCGTCGAGCTGCCGCCGCCACTGCAGCGGCGCTGGAGCCGCGGGCGCCTGCTGGGCCATGCGTTGCTGGGCATCTGGGGGCTGCTCGGCCTCGCCCTCGTCGTCTATCTGGTCGGCGCATGGAAAGCCGAGCTGTTCGCCAGATACGCCCCCGCCTACCTCTCCGGGCTGGTGGTGACGCTGGAGCTCGTCGGCATCTCGGTAGCGCTCGGTGCGCTGCTGTCGCTGCCGGTCGCCTTCGCCCGCATGTCGCCCCGCCGGCTGCTCTCCTGGCCGGCCTATGGCTACGTCTATTTCTTCCGCGGCACGCCGCTGCTCGCGCAGGCCTTCCTCGTCTATTACGGGCTCGGCCAGTTCCGCCCGCAGCTCGAGGCGGTCGGCCTTTGGGGCTTCTTCCGCGAGGCATGGTGGTGCGCGATCCTCGCCTTCACGCTCAACACGGCCGCCTACCAGGCGGAGATCGTGCGCGGCGCGGTCGAGAGCGTGCCGCGGGGCCAGTGGGAGGGTGCGGCCTCGCTCGGCCTGCGCAGATGGCTCACCTTCCGCAAGATCATCGCGCCGCAGGCCCTCATCGTGGCGCTGCGCCCCTACGGCAACGAGATCATCCTGATGATCAAGGGCTCGGCGATCGTGGCCATCATCACCGTGTACGACCTGATGGGCGAGACGCGGCGGGCCTTCTCGCGGACGTTCGATTTCCAGACCTACATCTGGGCAGCCATCATCTATCTCGTCCTCGTCGAGGTGCTGCGCATCGCCACCGACAGGATCGAGCGCTCGATCACCCGGCACCTGCGGCGCTGACGCGGGCCGGGCTGGAAACACCGACAAAGGACAAGGAGGTCGCCGCAATGGCGAAGGTAGCGTTTCTCGGTCTCGGCGTGATGGGATACCCGATGGCGGCCCATCTCAGGAACAAGGGCGGCCACGAGGTGACGGTCTACAACCGCACCCGCGCCAAGGCCGAAGCCTGGGTGAAGCAGCATGGCGGCGCGCTCGCAGCGACGCCGGCCGAGGCCGCCCGCGACAAGGACTTCGTCTTCTCCTGTGTCGGCAACGACGACGATCTGCGCTCCGTCACCACCGGGCCGGACGGCGCCTTCGGCGCGATGAAGAAGGGCGCCATCTTCATCGACAACACCACGGCCTCGGCCGAAGTCGCGCGGGAACTCGCGGCCGAAGCGCAAAAACGCGGCTTCGGCTTCGTCGACGCGCCCGTCTCGGGCGGCCAGGCCGGCGCGGAAAACGGCGTGCTCACCGTCATGTGCGGTGGCAGCCAGGCCGATTTCGACAGAGCGCGGCCGGTGATCGACGCCTTCGCACGCATGGTCGGGCTGATGGGTCCGGCCGGCTCCGGCCAGCTCACCAAGATGATCAACCAGATCTGCATTGCCGGTCTCGTGCAGGGACTGGCCGAGGGTATCCATTTCGGCCGCAAGGCCGGCCTCGACATCGAGAAGGTGGTCGAGGTCATCTCCAAGGGCGCGGCCGGCTCGTGGCAGATGGAGAACCGCCACAAGACGATGAATGCAGGCAAATACGATTTCGGCTTCGCCGTCGACTGGATGCGCAAGGACCTCGGCATCTGCCTCGCCGAAGCCAACCGCAACGGCGCCAGCCTGCCGGTGACGGCGCTGGTCGATCAGTTCTACAAGGACGTGCAGCAGATGGGCGGGCGCCGCTGGGACACGTCCTCGCTGCTGGCGCGGCTGGAGAAGTAGCGCATGGACCTCGGCGCGCCCTCACCTTCGTGGGATGCCGATACGGTCGTCGCATGGCTGAAGGCGCATGCGACGACCGAGAACCGCGCCGGGATGGAGCGCTTCGGCATCAAAGCGGACCGGACCTTCGGCATCCCGCTGGCGCAGATCCGGCCGCTGGCGCGCAAGCTGAAGCGCAACCACGAGCGCGCGCTGGCGCTGTGGGAGACGGGCACGCGCGACGCCCGCCTGCTCGCCGGCTTCACCGGCGAGCCGGGCCGGATGACGCCTCAGATGGCGATGCGCTGGGCGGGCGATTTCGATTCATGGGACGTCGTCGACGGCGTCTCCGACCTGTTCGTGGACATGGCCGAATGGCGTAGCCTGATCGACGCGTTCGCCGCCGACGAGCGCGAGTTCGTGCGCCGCACCGCCTTCGCCATGACGGCGTGGGCGGCCGTGCATCGCAAGACCGAGCCGGACGAAACCTTTCTCGGCCTGCTGCCGCTGATCGAGGCGCATGCGAGCGACCCGCGCAACTTCGTGAAGAAGGCGGTCAACTGGGCGCTGCGGCAGATCGGCAAGCGCTCGGAGGCACTGCACGGGCCGGCGCTGGCGCTCTCGCAAAAGCTCGCCGCCTCGCCCGACAGGACCGCCCGCTGGATCGGCAAGGACGCCGTGCGCGAGCTCACCGATGCAAAGACGCTGGAGCGGCTGAAGGCCAGGACAGCGCGCGCTTGACCGGCGCGCCGGGCGGCGTTTCTATTGGCGATGCACGATGCCGGAGGCTGAAATGCGTCCCGGAATGCTGCTGCTCGCCGCCGTCGCGGCGCTCTCTCCGATCGCCGCCCCGCCCGCCGCGGCCGGCGCGCAACAGCTCACATGGGAGATGCTGCGGCCCGCGGACCAGCCGGGCTGGGTGCCCGGCGCGCCCGCCTCCCCGGCCGCCGTGCGGCAGGGCGAGGTGCTGGCACAGCCGCTGGACGGCGAGACGGTGAGCCTGAGCGGCTATCTGCTGCCGGTCGACCGCGAGGGCGACCTCGTCTACGAGTTCCTGCTCGTGCCGACGCCCGGAGGCTGCAGCCACATGGCGCACCCGCCCGCCAACCAGGTCGTGCGCGTGTCGATGCCCGCGCCCTACAGGCTGCGCGAGATTTACGAGCCGGTCTCGGTGTCCGGGACGCTGCGGACCGACCTCGAGCAGACGCAGCTCGAGATCATCGACGGCGTCACCGTGATCGAATCCGGCTATGCGCTCGGCGGCGCACAGGTGGCGGCCGCCGACCTCGGCCCGCGCAGGCCCATCCCCGGCGTCGACACGCCATGGTCGTTCCTGCGCAACTGACGCGCCTCAGGCCGCGTTGCTCGCCGAGCCGGTATCCTTGTCGAGCACGAGATAGTCGAGCGGCAGCTCGGTCGTGCACTTGATCTGCTCCATGGCGAAGGAGGACGACACGTCGCGGATCTCGATCTTCTGGATCAGGCGCTTGTAGAAGGCGTCGTAGGCGGCGATGTCGGGCACCACCACGCGCAGCAGATAGTCGATGTCGCCGCTCATCCGGTAGAACTCGACCACCTCGGGAAACTCCTGGATCACCTCCGAGAAGCGGCGCAGCCACTCGTGGCTGTGCGAGTTGGTGCGGATCGAGACGAAGACGGTGACGCGGACGTTCACCTTCACCGGGTCGAGCACCGCGACCCGGCGCTGGATGACGCCGTCCTCCTCCAGCTTCTGGATGCGCCGCCAGCAGGGCGTGGTCGACAGCCCCACCTTCTTGGCGATGTCGGCCACCGCGAGGGTCGAATCTTCCTGAAGCAGCCGCAGGATCTTGCGGTCGAGGCGGTCCATGTGAGGCTCCGTGGAAATTTTTCCCAGTCTCGTTGCAGGCGGCCGGGCTTGCAAGAAAATTCTTCCGATTTGAGGGCAGGCGGAAAAAAGGAATTTCTCTCAACTGGCCGAGAGGCGCAGCCTCGTTTCCTGCTGCAGCCGCGGCAGCAATTCGGCCTCGAACCACGGGTTGCGCTTGAGCCAGCCGGTGTTGCGCCAGGAGGGGTGCGGCAGCGGCAGCACGCGCGGCCCCTCGGAGGCCGCAAAGATCGCCTCCCAGTCGCGCACCGTGTCGGTCAGCGAGCCGCGCCGGTCGCGGCCCATGTGCCAGGCCTGCGCATACTGGCCGATGGTCAGTATCAGGTCGATCTGCGGCATCAACGAGAGCATCGGCGCGCGCCAGCGTGGCGCGCATTCGCGGCGCGGCGGCAGGTCGCCGCCTTTGGCGTCCTGGCCGGGGAAACAGAAGCCCATCGGCAGGATGGCGAAATTGCGCGGATCGTAGAACTCGCCGTGGCTCACGCCGAGCCAGTCGCGCAGCCGGTCGCCGGAGCGGTCGTCGAAGGGCACGCCGCTGGCATGCGCGCGGGTGCCCGGCGCCTGGCTGGCGATCAGGATGCGCGCGGCGCGCGAGGCGACGAAGACCGGACGCGGCTCGTGCGGCAGCGGGTTGCCGTTGCTCTCGCGGCAGATCCGGCAGGCGGAAGCCTCCGCGGCCAGCCCCGCGAGGCGGACGTCCGCGTCGTCCATCGCTCAGGCCGCAGCGCTCGGCCGCGCCTTCACCGTGTCGTACCAGCGGCGCACGTTGGAGAGCCCGGCCGGCAGCTCGATGCGCGCCGGCTTCATGAAGTCGACGGCCACGAGGCCGGTGATGTCGGCGACCGTGTAGGCATCGCCCGCGACGAACTCGCGGCCGGCGAGCTCGCGGTCGAGGATCGACAGGAACTCGACTGCCTTCGGCTTGTTTGCCTCGCCCCACTCGGCAACCTGCGGCACCTCCCACTCGACCATCGCGGGATGGATGTGGCGAAAAGCCTGCGCGACGGGCATGAGCAGGTTCAGCTCCATGCGCCGCTGCCACATCTCGACCAGCGCACGGCCGAGCGCGCCGGTGCCGAACAGCGGCGGCTGCGGGTGCAGCTCCTCGAAATAGCGGCAGATGGCGATCGATTCGGTCAGGACCGTGCCGTCGTCCAGCACCAGAACAGGCAGGCGCTGCAAGGGGTTGAGGCCCGTCACCTCCGCCGAGCGGTGTCCAAGAGCGCCCATGTCGACCGGCGCGAGCGGCACCTCGATGCCCTTCTCGGCCAGGAAGATGCGCACCCGCCGCGGGTTGGGCGCGCGGCCGCCATCATAGAGCTTCATGCCGCCCTCTCCTCATTCCGTCTTTTCGCCCTCGTCCTGCGCCCAAAGCAGCGAGGTGGCAAGGGCCAGGAGCCGGCGCAAAATGTCGTGCGGGCTCTCGGGCCGGCCGCCATGGACGCCGCGCCACTCCGACGGCTGCTCGAACGCGCCGGCCCAGGCGCCGGCGCCGGCCGCACGGGCGCGGAACTCCTCCACATCGTAGGCGCCGTAGGCCACGGCCCAGCCGGCCGAGACCATGGCGGCGTTCAGGTCGCGGCCGCCGGCGGTGCAGAGCGCGAGCAGCCGGCCGTAGCGGTCGCGCTCCCGCCCCTCGCAGGCGACCCTCCGCCCGCCGACCAGCCCTGCAAGTGCGGCGGTCGCCTCGGCGCCGCAATCGTAGTCTGCCCCGCCGCGTCGGCAGGTCTGGCCGCGCTCGAAGGCGTCGATGCCGCGAAGGCGGATGCGCGCGCCGGCGATCGTCAGCGTATCGCCGTCGACGATCGCGGCCGCGCCCTCCATCTGGCGCGAGGCGAGCCGGTCGAGGCGCGCCACCAGCAGACCGCAGGCGCCGAACAGAAGTAGCACCGCCGCCCAGTCCGCGACCGTGCGCCAGAGCGGACGTCTCCTCGCCGGCCGGCCTGCCGTCCGGCGTGGTTTACGAAACGATAATTCGTTCATCCGAAAGAAGGGTCTCTTAATCATTCCGGCCTAGCGTGCGACCTCGGCTAGACCCTCGGAAAAATCGAAGCGTCACATGGCGTTGCAGCGTTCGCAGATGGCGGACAAGAACATTGTGGACCGCACCAACGCCCGCCGCAACAGCGAGGTGGCGAAGGCGGTGCGCCGCACGCGCGAGCGGCTGGCGCAACGCGTCGGCAGCCCCGATTTCGACCGCGAGCTGCTCAAGCTGCATGCGCGCGCCGTCATCAACAGCGCGATCGCCATTCCCGTGCTCGTCGTCGTCATCTGCGCCATCGGCCTGCTTGCCGGGGTCGGCCAGGAGATCGCGATCTGGGCGGTGATCGCCGTCACCGGCTATGTCGGCCTCGCCCTGTTCGCCAAGCGCACGGCCGAGGCCGAGGTCGGCGACATCAAGCCGGCCGCGACGCGGCGCAACTTCCTCATCGGCCATTTCCTCAGCGGGCTGGGCTGGGGCTATTTCGCCATGCTGGGCTGCGGCGAATGCGAGCCGGGCCAGTTCACCACGGTCAAGGCGGTGGTGCTGCTGCTCGCCATCGCGGCCACCGCGCTCACCACGTCGGCGCTGCGCGGCGCGCTGATCGTCACCTTCGCGCTGCCGGTCGCGGTGTTCGGGCTGGCGGCGGCGCGGCTGTGGATGCCGGTCGAGGGGCTGATGGCGGCGCTGCTCGTCGCCTCGCTTCCGTTTTTCACCTACGTCGCCGGCCACATGCACACCTCGGCGCTGATGTTTCTGTCCTTCCGCACCGAGAAGGACGCGCTGATCGCGGAGCTGGAGACGGCGAAGTCCATGTCGGACGAGGCGCGGCGGCGCGCCGAGGAGGCCAACCTCGCCAAGTCGCGCTTCCTCGCCTCGATGAGCCACGAGCTGCGCACGCCGCTCAACGCCATCCTCGGCTTCTCAGAGGTGATGGCCGACGAGGTGCTCGGCCCGATGCAGAACGAGACCTATCGCGACTACGCCCGCGACATCCACAATTCGGGCGAGCACCTGCTCAACCTGATCAACGAGATCCTCGACCTGTCGCGCATCGAGGCCGGCCGCTACCAGCTCAACGAGGAGCCGATCGACCTCGTCTACGTGGTGGAGGAATGCTGCCACATGATGGAGCTGCGCGCGCGCACCAAGGACATCCGCATCCAGAAGCAGGTGCAGCCCGGCCTGCCGCGCCTGTTCGCCGACGAGCGCTCGATCCGCCAGATCACGCTCAACCTGCTGTCCAACGCGGTGAAGTTCACGCCGACCGGCGGCGAGATCCGGGTCAAGGTCGGCTGGACGGCCGGCGGCGGCCAGTACCTGTCGGTGAAGGACAACGGGCCCGGCATCCCGCCCGAGGAGATCCCGATCGTGCTGGCGGCCTTCGGCCAGGGCACCATCGCCATCAAGAGCGCCGAGCAGGGAACCGGCCTCGGCCTGCCGATCGTGCAGGGCTTAGCCGAGCTGCACGGCGGCGAGCTGCAGCTCCATTCCAAGCTGCGCGAGGGCACCGAGGCGATCGTCGCCTTCCCGCCGACGCGGGTGATGGAGGAGCTGCCGGCGGTGCCGACCCTGCGCGCGATCGGCGGCGGCCGGCGCGCCTGAACTTAATGGCCCCCCCGGCGGGCGACCTCCGCCGCGCCCGCATGGACGAGCGTCGCGGCCTTGACGACGCCGGCCGCGACCGCGCCGCCCGCCGCGTCGCCGGTGGCGAAGCCGAGATCGACGAGCGGCTTCAGGCCGAGCCGGGCGGCGGCCGCATCGGCCACATCGGAGCCGCCGCCGTCGCCGGCCATGCAATGCGCGATGCCGTCCGCCTCCAGCGCCGCCACCACGGCCGCCGCGGCGAACGCCGCCGCGCCGTCGAGGATGACGGCCACCTTCTCCATGCGCGCGGCGACGATGGCGCCGGTCAGCGCCGCGATCTCGCGGCCGCCGACGCGGCGCAGCACTTCCAGCGGGTCGCGCAGATGGCCGGCATGGCAGGCGAGTGCGGCCTCGACCGAGGCGCGTTCGGCCGGCCCGTCCGGCAACGGCATGTCGCCATGCAGCGCCGCGAGCACGCTTGCCGCCGCGACCTCGCCACCGCGGCCGCCGAAGCCGCCGAGCACCAGAAGGTCGGCGCCGCCGGCGATCGCCTCCATGCCGAAGGCCATGGTGGCCGCGACCGCCCGCTCGTCGAGGGCTGCCTCGCGCGTGACGTCGGCGGTCGGCACGTCGAGCGCGAGGTCGAACACCTTCAGGCCGAGGTCGCCCGCCACGCAGGCCTGGTTGACGGCGCTGCCGCCCGCCGCGCAGCGCTCGACGAAGGCGCGGACGTCGCCGGCCTCGCCCGCCGCCACGCCATGCGTGCCGGCAAACAGCGCCACGACCGGCCGCAGCACGCGCGGTGGGCGCCCGGTCCAGGCGGCGAGCCAGACGGCGATCTCGCCGGCGCGGCCGAGGCCGCCGGAGCTCGTCGCGAAGCGCTCCACGATCGCGCGTGCGCCTTTCTCGGCCAGCGCATCCGCGCCGGGCAGCGCGCGCACGAGGTTGCGCATATCGTCGAAGGGCAGGCCTGAAACCATGGCGGGAAACATCCGGGAAGCGGCGGGTGCCCTCGCAATAGACCCCGACGCCGCGTCACACAACCTCGGCCGGACGGCCGCGCCGGACCGAATGCCGCAGCTTGCATTCGCGCCGCGCCTGTCCCATCTCTGCCCGGTCGGAGGCGCCCCGTGACGGCAATCGAATCGCCCTGCATCCTGGTCTGCTCGATCGACGACAGGACCGGCTACTGCTTCGGCTGCGGCCGCACGCGCGGCGAGATCGGCGCATGGCTGACGATGACGCCGGACGAGCGCCGGGCCGTGATGGCCGAGCTGCCGGCGCGGCTTTCCACCGTCGAGCGCCGCCCACGCCGCGAAACGCGCCGCGCCCGCATGGCGCGCGAGCGCGGCGGCTGACGCGATGGGCCGGCTCCTCTGGATCATTCTGGCGCTGGTCGGCGCCGCCCTTCTGTTCCTGCTGGCGCGCGGCGAGACCGGAGCGCCGTTCGGCATGACCGGCGATCAGTTCGCGCGCGTCGTCTATCTCGGCGCGTTCGGGCTGCTGGCCGCAGCCGCCCTGCTCGGCTCGGGCATCGGCCTGCGCGGCGCAGCGCGCTCGGCCGCGATCTGGCTGCTGGCTGCGGCCGCTCTCGTCGGCGGCTACCAGTACCGCTACGAACTGCAGGACGTGGCGAGCCGGCTCACGGCGGGGCTGGTGCCCGGCAGCCCGCTCTCCGTCACCGGCGACGGGCGCACCACCGTCGCGCTGGAGCGGCTGGCCGACGGCCACTTCGCCGTCAAGGCGCAGGTCAACGGCGCCGACGCCTGGATGATCCTCGACACCGGCGCGACGAGCACCGTGCTGACCGCGCAGGCCGCGCGCGCGGCCGGCTTCGACCCCGACGCGCTCTCCTACACGGTGCCGATCATGACGGCCAACGGCCCGGCGCGCGCGGCCTCGGTCGTGGCCGACGAGCTGCGCGTCGGCGCCATCACGCGCCGCAACATCCGGCTGTTCGTCGCGCAACCGGGCATGCTGGAGCAAAGCCTGCTCGGCATGAACTTCATCTCCACCCTGTCGGGCCTCGACATGCGCGGCGACCGGCTGACGCTGATCGACTGATCCGCGTCGCGTCGAACCGCAATCAGGCGACGCGCTTCAGGTCCTTGTTTTGCGCATGTCGTTATCCCGAAACCGGCTGCCGCTTTCGGGCGACATGCTTCAGGCCGCCTGATCGGCGGCTGCCTGCATGGCCTCGGCGAACGCGTGGTCGAGCACCTCCGGGCCGGCGCCGGGCCGCGCCGCGTCGGTCGAGAGGATCTGCCGGAAACGCCGGGCGCCCGGCAGACCGTGCATCAGGCCGGTCATGTGGCGGCTAACGTGGGCGAGCCGGCCGCCGCGCTCGATATGGCGGGCGGCGTAATCCTTCATCGCATCGACGATCGCGGCGAGGTCGACGTCGCCCTCTCCGTCCGGCCGGTCGATGCCGGCGAGCATGCGCGGGTTGTGGTAGGCGGCGCGGCCGAGCATGACGCCATCGACGGAATCCAGATGCGCGCGCGCCTCGGCGAGCGTCTGGATGCCGCCATTGATGCCGACGAAGCGGCCGGCGTGCTTCGCCTTCAGCCGGTAGACGCGCGGATAGTCGAGCGGCGGGATCTCGCGGTTCTCCTTCGGGCTCAGGCCCTGGAGCCAGGCTTTTCGCGCGTGCACCCAGAGCGCGTCGGCGCCGGCCGCGAAGACGAGATCGGCCACCGCGTCAAGTGCTGCCTCCGGGTCCTGGTCGTCGACGCCGATGCGGCACTTCACCGTCACCGGCAGGTCGGTCGCCCGCTTCATCGCCGAAACGCAATCGGCGACCAGCTCCGGCGTGCGCATCAGGCAGGCGCCGAACGTGCCCGACTGAACGCGGTCGGACGGGCAGCCGACGTTCAGGTTGATCTCGTCATAACCGAAGCCAGCGCCGATGCGCGCCGCCTCGGCGAGCTTGCCCGGCTCCGAGCCGCCGAGCTGCAGGGCGACCGGATGCTCGCCGGCGTCGAAGCCGAGCAGCCGCTCGCGCGGCCCGTGGATCGCCGCGTCGGCGACCACCATCTCGGTGTAGAGCAGCGCCTCGCACGTGAGCCGGCGATGGAAGAAGCGGCAGTGCCGGTCCGTCCAGTCCATCATCGGCGCGACGGCGAACACCGGCGCGGCGACGACATTTCGTCCCGCCGGGCCAATGCGATAGCCGATGCTGCTGCCAGACTGATTCAAGGCGTCTCCGCTTTCGCCGTCTGCCGGGCGCGGTCCTTGCCGCGCCCGTTCGCGCATATGGGCAGCGGACGCGCCGGGCGCCAGCCTACTCGGCCGGGCCGATCGTCAGGCGCACCGGCGCCAGCCCGTCGATCGTGCCCTCCAGCCGGTCGCCGGCCGACACCGCGCCGACGCCGGCCGGCGTGCCGGTGTAGATCAGGTCGCCGGCGGCCAGATGATAGTAGCCCGACAGGTGGCTGATCACCTCGGCGACGCCGTGGATCATGTCGGAGAGATGCGCATCCTGCCGCACGGCGCCGTTGACCGACAGCACGATGCGCTGCGGGCCGGGTGTGCCGAACGCGGCTGCCGGGGTCAGCTCGGCGATGACGGCGGAGCGCTCGAAATCCTTGCCTAGATCCCAGGGCCGGCGCTTTTCCTTGGCGACGTCCTGCAGGTCGCGGCGGGTCATGTCGAGGCCGCAGGCATAGCCGTAGACGGCCGCGCGCGCCTCGTCGACGCCGGCGCGGAAGACCGGCGCGCCTAGGGCGACGACCAGTTCCATCTCGTGATGGTAGTTGGCGGTGCCGGACGGGTACGGCACGGTCGCGCCCGAGGCCACGAGGGAAGCCGGCGTCTTGGTGAAGTAGAACGGCGCCTCGCGGTCCACCTCCGCACCCATCTCGGCGGCGTGGGCGGCATAGTTGCGCCCGACGCAGAAAATGCGGCCGACGGGATAGAGCCCCGTCTCGCCGCGGACCGGAACGCCGGGCACGGCCGCCGGCTCGAACAGGAAACCACTCATCCCAAGCTCCCAGAATCGCGCCTCGGCGCGCATTTCGGATTGCCCGCGGCCAAGCCGGCCGCGGCAGAACATCGGCTCACGCGGCCGCCATCGCGGCCTTGACCGCGTCGATCGCCTCCTGCGCGCGGCTGCCGTCCGGCCCGCCGGCCTGCGCCATGTCGGGCCGGCCACCGCCGCCCTGCCCGCCGAGCGCGGCCGAGGCGACGCGGACGAGGTCGACCGCGTTGAAGCGGCCGGTCAAGTCCGGCGTCACCGCGACGACGACGGAGGCCTTGCCATCCTCGCCCGAGCCGACGAACACGACCACGCCGGAGCCCAGCGCCTTCTTGCCCTCGTCGGCCAGCGGCTTGAGGTCGCGCGGCGAGACGCCTGAGACGACCTTGCCGACGAAGCCCGCGCCGGCGACGGTCTCGTTGCCGCCGGCAGGCCCCTGCCCACCTCCGCCGCCGAGCGCCAGCTTCTTGCGCGCCTCGGCGAGCTCCTTCTCCAGCCTACGGCGCTCCTCGATCACGGTCTCGAGCCGCGCGACGGCATCGGCCGGCGCGACCTTGAGCGCGGAGGCGACCTTCTTCAGCCGGCGCTCCTGCTCGTCGAGATGGTGGCGCGCGGCCTCGCCCGTCAGCGCCTCGACGCGGCGCACGCCGGCCGCGACCGCGCCTTCGGACAAAACCCGCACGATGCCGATGTCGCCGGTCGCCGACACATGGGTGCCGCCGCACAGCTCGACCGAATAGGGCCGGTTCGCCTTGGCGCCGCGCACGGCCGTGCCCATCGACACGACGCGCACCTCGTCGCCGTATTTCTCGCCGAACAGCGCCATCGCGCCTTCCGCGATCGCGTCGTCCACCGCCATCAGGCGGGTGGTGACGGGGCTGTTCTGCAGCACGATCTCGTTGGCGATCCGCTCGACCTCCTCCAGCTCGGCCTCGCTGATCGGCTTCGGGTGGGAGAAGTCGAAGCGCAGGCGGTCGGGCGCCACCAGCGAACCCTTCTGCGCGACATGGGTGCCGAGCACCTGGCGCAGCGCCTCGTGCAGCAGGTGGGTCGCGGAATGGTTGGCGCGGATGCGGCGGCGGCGGGTCTGGTCGACGACAAGCTCGACCGGCGCGCCGCGCGTGACCGAGCCGGTCTTCACCGTGCCGGAATGGACGAACAGGCCGTCGCCCTTCTTCTGCGTGTCGGTGACCTCGATCTCGAAGCCCTCGCCGCGGATCGTGCCGGTGTCGCCGACCTGGCCGCCGGACTCGCCGTAGAACGGCGTCTGGTTGACGACGATCTCGACGCGGTCCCCGGCGCCCGCCGTCTCGACCTCCGCGCCGTCGCGGACCAGCGCCGACACGACGCCCTCGGCCGTCTCGGTCGAATAGCCGAGGAACTCGGTGGCGCCGAGCTTCTCGCGAAGCTGGAACCAGACGGCCTCGGTGGCCGCCTCGCCGGAGCCGGCCCAGGAGGCGCGCGCCTCGGCCCTCTGCCGCTCCATCGCGTCGGTGAAGCCGGCGAGATTGACGGATATGTTGCGCTGGCGCAGCGCGTCCTGCGTCAGGTCGAGCGGGAAGCCGTAGGTGTCGTAGAGCTTGAAGGCGGTCTCGCCGTCAAGCATGTCGCCGGCGCTCAGCGAGGCGGTCGCGTCCGACAGCAGGCTCAGGCCGCGCGCCAGCGTCTTGCGGAAGCGCGTCTCCTCGAGCTTCAGCGTCTCGGTGATCAGCGCCTCGCCGCGCTGCAATTCCGGATAGGCCTGGCCCATCTCGCGCACCAGCGCCGGCACCAGCCGCCACATCAGCGGATCGGCCGCGCCGAGGAGCTGGGCGTGGCGCATGGCGCGCCGCATGATGCGGCGCAGCACGTAGCCGCGGCCCTCGTTGGAGGGCAGCACGCCGTCGGCCACCAGGAAGCAGGAGGAGCGGAGGTGGTCGGCGATGACGCGGTAGGAGGCGACGTTTTCGGCATCCGGCCCGCGGCCGATCGCGGAAGCCGCGGCGTCGATCAGGTGGCGGAAGAGGTCGGTCTCGAAGACGCTGTCGACGCCCTGCAGGATGCTCGCCATCCGCTCCAGGCCCATGCCGGTGTCGATCGAGGGACGCGGCAGCGGCACGCGTTCCTCCTTCGTCACCTGCTCGAACTGCATGAAGACGAGGTTCCAGAACTCGAGGAAGCGGTCGCCGTCCTCCTCCGGGCTTCCGGGCGGGCCGCCCCAGATGTGCTCGCCGCGGTCGATGAAAATCTCCGAGCACGGACCGCACGGGCCGGTGTCGCCCATCGCCCAGAAATTGTCCGAGGTCGGGATGCGGATGATGCGGTCGTCGGAGAAGCCGGCGATCTTCTTCCAGAGCGAAGCCGCATCGTCGTCGGTGTGGTAGACGGTGACCAGCAGCTTGTCCTTCGGCAGCCCGAAATCCTTCGTGATCAGGTTCCAGGCGAGCTCGATCGCGCGCTCCTTGAAATAATCGCCGAAGGAGAAGTTGCCGAGCATCTCGAAGAAGGTGAGATGGCGGGCGGTGTAGCCGACATTGTCGAGGTCGTTGTGCTTGCCGCCGGCGCGCACGCATTTCTGCGCGGTCGAGGCGCGCGCGTAAGAGCGCGTCTCCAGCCCGGTGAAGACGTTCTTGAACTGCACCATGCCGGCATTGGTGAACATCAGGGTCGGATCGTTGCGCGGCACCAGCGGGCTGGAGGAGACGACCTCGTGCCCGTTGCGCTTGAAATAGTCGAGAAATGCCGACCGGATGTCGTTGACGCCACTCATGCCCAGACCTTCGCGAGAGCCCGCGATCCCCGTGCGCGACGGCATCCGCGCGGGCACGGCGCCGAGAGGCGCCCGCCCGCCGCGGTTTCGCGCCGGCTCCGGGGCGCGACGCCGCGAGGCGCCACGCATGCTCCGGTTCCCGCCCGAATGCCGACACGCCCGAGCCGCGGGCGATGGAACTGCGCCTTTTAGCGTCGCCCAACACGGCTGTCCAGAAAGCCGAAAGGCCGCAGGCGAATGCCCGCGGCCTTTCCGACCGGCACCACCGCCGAAGCGGCGGCGAGGCGGCGGCTACTCGCCGCCGGCCGCCTCGTCGAAGCCGCCGCTCTCGTCCTCGAGGAAGCGCTCGGCGATCAGGCCCGCATTCTGGCGCAGCGCCAGCTCGATCTCGCGGGCAAGTTCCGGATTATCGCGCAGGAACAGCTTGGCGTTCTCCCGCCCCTGCCCCAGCCGCTGCGAATTGTAGGAGAACCAGGCGCCCGACTTCTCGATGACGCCGGCCTTGACGCCGAGGTCGACGAGCTCGCCGGTCTTCGACACGCCCTCGCCGTACATGATGTCGAACTCGACCTGCTTGAAGGGCGGCGCGAGCTTGTTCTTGACCACCTTCACGCGGGTCTGGTTGCCGACGACCTCGTCGCGATCCTTGACCGCGCCGATGCGGCGGATGTCGAGGCGGACGGAGGCGTAGAACTTGAGCGCGTTGCCGCCGGTGGTCGTCTCGGGCGAGCCGAACATGACGCCGATCTTCATGCGGATCTGGTTGATGAAGATGACCATCGTGTTGGAGCGCGAGATGGAGGCCGTCAGCTTGCGCAGCGCCTGGCTCATCAGGCGGGCCTGCAGGCCGGGCAGCGATTCGCCCATCTCGCCCTCGATCTCGGCGCGCGGCGTCAGCGCCGCGACCGAATCGACCACCAGCACGTCGATCGCGCCCGAGCGCACCAGCGTGTCGCAGATCTCCAGCGCCTGCTCGCCGGTGTCGGGCTGGGAGATCAGCAGGTTCTCCAGGTCGACGCCCAGCTTGCGCGCATAGACGGGATCGAGCGCGTGCTCGGCGTCGACGAAGGCGCAGATGCCGCCCTTCTTCTGCGCCTCGGCCACCGTGTGGAGCGCAAGCGTCGTCTTGCCGGAGCTTTCCGGGCCGTAGATCTCGATGATGCGGCCCTTCGGCAAGCCGCCGACGCCGAGCGCGATGTCGAGCCCGAGCGAGCCGGTCGGGATCGTCTCGATCTCCACCACCTGCTCGTTGGCGCCGAGCCGCATGATCGAGCCTTTTCCGAACGCGCGCTCGATCTGCGCCAGCGCCGCATCCAGGGCCTTAGTCTTGTCCACCGAACTTTCCTCAACCAGCCGCAACGAGTTCTGAGCCATGATACATTACCCCTTGGTCGTCAACGAAGACCGGATGTTCCGGTGTCCCCGCATTTTTGTACCGCTTTTGTTCCCGATTTGCAATACATCCAACCCGTTGTTTCCACTTGGTTATCCAATTTTGTTCTGCCTTTGTACGTAAAGTTGGCTGCTCCGTATGGGCCACGAACGGCACTGCCGCAACCGAATCGCTTTGCCGGCAAGCGGCCGCGCATCGTGGGCTGCCGCCGGAATTGACTTTTACGTAAGTGCCGTGCAACAAGGCCTCAAGCAGAAGGCTGAGAACCGTTGCGCGAATTTTACTCGATCACGGAGCTTACGCGCGAGTTCGACGTCTCGACGCGCACGCTGCGCTTCTATGAGGACGAAGGGCTGATCCACCCGGTGCGGCGCGGCCGCACGCGGCTGTTCCGCCCCGCCGACAGGCACCTCGTGCGCCAGATCATCCGCGGCCGCCGGCTCGGCTTCTCCGTCGCCGAGATGCGCGAGATCATCCAGATGTATCGCGAGCCGCCGGGCGAGGTCGGGCAGCTCAAACTGATGATCCGCCGCATCCAGGAAAAGCGCGACCTGCTGCGCCAGAAACGGCGCGACCTCGAGGAAACGCTGACGGAGCTCGACCGCTCGGAAGAGGCCTGCGTCGAGCGTCTGGCCGAGCTCGGGGTGAACACCTGAGGGGAATAGGGCAGTAAGGCAATAGGGCAATAAGAATCTCGGCTTCTGCCATATTGCCTTATTGCCCTATTGCCTTACCGCCTCTCTTCATATCCACCGCCTGACGCGCTTCTGGTAGTCGCGGTAGCGCTTGCCGAAGCGGTCGGCGAGGTGACGCTCCTCGTGGACGATCGACACGAGCTGGGTGACGAAGCCGGCAAGGACGGCCGCCGGCAGGAACCAGGCGATGCCGAGCACCAGCGCCGCGGCCGTCATCAAAAGCGCGCCGGCGAGATAGATCGGGTTGCGCGAGAGGGCGAAGGGGCCGCCGGTGACGAGATGGTCGACGGCGCGGCGGTGGAGCACGGTCGTGCCCGCCCGGCGCAGCGCCCGCAGCGCCGCCAGCGCGAGGCCGATCGCGGCCAGCCCCAGCACGACGCCGATGGCGAAGAGGAAATCCGCGAAGGGCGAGCCGAACCAGGGCAGCGGCCACAGGAGGTGCAGGGCAACGGCAAGCGCGGCGGCGGCCGCGAACACGACCGGCGGCCACGGCAGACGGTTCTGCGCAACGCCCATGCTGCTCATTCGCCGGCCCCTCCCTCGTCCGCCCCTCCCTCGCCCGACGGCCCGCCCATATCGGTCTCGAACGAGCAGGCGCCGGCGATGTCGTTCAGCCGCGCCTGCATCTCCGCATCCTGCTCTCCGGCAAGCAGATCGTCCAGACGGCCTTCGTCGGAGAGGCGGCGCAGCACGCAGCCGCAATAGCGCGGGCAGAAATCGCCCTCGCGGGTCTCCGCGCAGGTCGCCTCGCAGGCCTGGACGAAGCGCGCCTCGGCCGGCGGATAATGCGGAGGGAAGAGCTGCGCGAAGCTCCAGACCAGCGCGATCAGCAGCGGCTGGTGGAGAAGGTAGACGATCAGGCTGTGCCGGCCGGCGAAGCCCAGCGGCACGGACCAGCGCCCGGGCCTGACCGCGGAGAGCGGCCCGAGCAGGCCGAGATCGTCGGCGAGACGGGCCACCGCCACGCCGAACAGCACCGCGCCGGTCCATGGAAAGAGCGGAACGTAGTCGTTGGACTGCGGATCGACCGTGGAAAGGCCCACCCACCACAGCGCCGGATGGTCGAATGCCGCCGCCCGCAGATAGTGCGGCGCCGCGATGACGGCCGCGGCGACGAGGATGGTCAGCGGCGCCGGCACGCGCAGGAACAGCAGCCCGATGACGCTCGCCAGCGCGATCTGGTGCAGGATGCCGAAGAAGATGAAGCCCTCCGGCATGACCAGCCAGGTCGCCAGCGTGATCGCGCCCGCCGCGGCCGCCACGAGGCCGAGCCGGCGCAGGAAGGCGGGCCAGCGTATGCCGTTCGCATGGGCCAGGAACAGGCTGACCCCCACCAGGAGCAGGAAGGACGAGGCGATCGCGCGCGCGAACAGCCGCCAGCCGCCCGTCTCGGTCGTCCCGCCGTCGAGATAGCCGAAGAATTCGAGGTCCCAGGCGCAATGGTAGACGGCCATCGCCAGCAGCGCGACGCCGCGGGCGACGTCGAGCGCGGCGATCCGCGAAACGAGCTTGGTGCGCACGGCCTCACTCCGCTGTTGCGAAGCGGCCGCCGATCTGGAGAATCGCGGCCGCCCAGGACAACCGGAGAATGCCCATGCACAGCATCGATGCCAATGGCGCGCGTATCCCCTGCCTCGGCATGGGCACATGGACGCTGTCGGGCGAAGCCTGCAGCGACCTCGTCGCCCATGCCCTGTCGATCGGCTACCGCCACGTCGACACGGCCGGCGGATACAGGAACGAGGCCGAGGTCGGCGCCGGCATCAGGGCCTCGGGCGTCGCCCGCGACGAGGTCTTCGTGACGACCAAGATCTGGCACACGCACCTGCAATATGACGACTTCCTGCGGACGGCCGAGGCCAGCATCGAACGGCTCGGCATCGGTCCGGTCGACCTGCTGCTGATCCACTGGCCCAACCCCGCCGTGCCGCTCGCCGAGACGATCGCCGCGCTCAACGCGGCGCGCGGGAACGGGCTAACGCGCCACATCGGGGTGTCCAACTTCCCGACCGGCCTGCTGGCGCAGGCGCGCGCGCTGTCGGCCGCGCCGCTGGTCGCGGACCAGGTCGAGCACCACCCGATGCTCGATCAGACGAAGGTGCTCGCCGCCTGCCGCGCGGCCGGCATGGCGATGGTCTCCTATTGCCCGCTGTTTCGCGGCGGCGGCCTGTTCGAGACGCCGGCCGTCGCCGACGCGGCGCGACGCCACGGCAAGACGCCGGGCCAGGTCGTGCTGCGCTGGCAGGTCCAGCAGCCCGGCGTGGCGGCCATCCCGCGCACGTCGCGCAAGGAGCGGCTGGCCGAGAACCTCGACATATTCGACTTCGCGCTGAGCGAGGCCGAGATGGCGGCGATCTCGGCGCTGCAGGCCGCGAACCGGCGGCTGTGCGACTTCGCCTTCTCCCCCGAATGGGACGAGCCCGCATAAGCAAACCCATCGGGACAAGTCATGAGCGCGACGGGCGGTCGCCACAACCTTTGCGGTTAACGTAACGTTAGGTGAGGACCGCTAGAGTTTAGCTATCATGGCCGACTGCACTCCGCTGGTCCTCGTCCGGCGCGCGGTCGGGTGTTCGAGCCGGCATGGACGCGCGCCGCGAGGGGGCGAGGAGCGAATGTCCGTGGCGGCCAGAATGGGGTTGGCATGCAGTCGTCAAACGCGCAGCAGGAACCGACGACGGGCGCGGCGCAGGCCATCGTCGACATGATGCAGCGCAGGGGCGTCGCACCGCTGCCCCGCAACTACGAGATATTCTACGAGGCCAGCGCCGGCTCCGACGCCGGCCTGCGCGAGGCCGTCGAGCGGCTCGGCCCGCGCCCTGCGCAGGTCGATCTCGACCAGATCGCCCACCGCTTCTTCGCCCAGAGCAGCCAGGCCGGCATCGTCGACAACGCCCACCAGGCGCTGATGCACAAGATCGAGGCGGTGATGGAGCTCCTGCGCCGCGAGCGCGCGTCGCTGGAGAAATACGGCATCATCCTCGACCAGACCTCGGCGGGCCTCAACAAGCGCCACGAGGTGACCACCGAGCTCCTGCGCCGCATCGTCAGCATCATGGCCTGCGCCACCGACACCACGATCGCCCAGGGCAGGCAGATCGCCACCTCGATCGCCGACACCTCGGCCGAGCTCGCCGAGGTGAAGGCCAAGCTCACCGAATACAAGGTGCTCGCCGACACCGACGCGCTGACCCACATCAGCAACCGCCGCGCCTTCGACCGGGCCATGGCCGAGATCTACGGCGACACCAAGAAGGTGATGTTCAGCGCGCTGATCCTGGCCGACGTCGACCGGTTCAAGGAGATCAATGACCGCTTCGGCCATCCGGTCGGCGACAAGGTGCTGCAGCAGATCGCGCGCATCCTGCGCACCTCCGTCAACGTCAACGTCTTCGTCGCGCGCACCGGCGGCGAGGAGTTCGCCCTCATCGTCGAGGGGCTCACCGAGGAAGGCACGGTGGCGCTCGCCGACGAGATCCGCGGCATCATCGAGCGGACGCAGTTCTCGCCCGTCGGGCAGCAGGCCGCCGTCACCGTCTCGATGGGCGTGTGCATGGCGACCGAGGCGAACGGCCCCGAGGACTTCTACAGCAAGGCCGACCAGGCGCTCTATGCCTCCAAGGCGGCCGGCCGCAACCGGGTCAGCAAATATCCGACCGCCACGCCCGGCCTGCAGCGCAAGAACTGGATGATCTACCGCACCGACTGACGCCGCCCTTCCCCCGGAAGGTGGAGCCCGGCCATTTCGCCGGCCCCTGCTTTTTGCTAGACCGCTTCCCGGCTATTCGCGCGAGGAGGGTGCCCCCATGAAGAAGCAGATCATCGCGATCGTCGCCGCGGCCACGCTGGCCGCCTGCACGACCGACCCGTTCACCGGCGAATCGAAGCTTTCCAACACGGCCGGCGGCGCCATGCTCGGGGCCGGCGCCGGCGCGCTGGTCGGGCTCGCCGTAGGCGGGACGGGCGTCGCGCAGCGCAACGCCGCGCTGATCGGCGCGGGCGTCGGCGCGCTCGCCGGCGGCGGAATCGGCCTCTACATGGACAAGCAGGAAGCCGAACTGCGCGCGCAGCTCCAGGGCACCGGCGTCAGCGTCACCCGCAACGGCGACTACATCATCCTCAACATGCCCTCCAACATCACCTTCCCGACCGACCAGGCTACGGTCAGCCCGCAATTCTACCCGACGCTGAACTCCGTCGCCCTGGTGCTCAACAAGTATAACCGCACGCTGGTCGACGTTTACGGCCACACCGATTCCACCGGCGGCGACGCACACAACCTCGATTTGTCGCAGCGCCGCGCGCTGGCCGTCGCGACCTATCTCAACGCCCAGGGCACCGACAGCCGACGCTTCTCCATCGTCGGTTATGGCGCGAGCCGGCCGATCGCCACCAACGCGACGGCGGAGGGCCGCGCCCAGAACCGCCGCGTCGAGATCGAGCTGCTGCCGCTCACCTGAGCCCGGACGGTCTTCCACTCGCCTTCTGCCCGTTTGAAGGCTGTGCGCGGCAATACCCCCACCCCTGCCCCCTCCCCACAGGGGGAGGGAGACGCTGTCGTCGCGCTCCGAGCTAAAGCCATCGAAGCTTGCGCCATGCGGCGCAGGATCAAGGCCTCCCTCCCCCCTGTGGGGAGGGATCAAGGTGGGGGTACTGCCACGCGGTTTCCGTGCGCAGCCCCCCTCACGAGACGATGCCGAACCACCAGCTCGCCAGCCCGAGGAAGGCGAAGAAGCCGACCGTATCGGTGACGGCGGTGACGAACACCGACGAGGCGACCGCCGGATCGGCGCCGAACCTGTGCAGCAGGAGCGGGATCATGATGCCGGCGAACGCGGCCATGAACATGTTGATGATCATCGCCGCGGCGATGATGCCGCCGAGGTCGGGGCTGTGGAACCAGGCGGCCGCGACGAGGCCGATCAGCACCGCGAAGATGATGCCGTTGATGAAGCCGACGCCGAGCTCGCGGCGGACGATGCGGCCGGCATTGTAGATGTCGAGGTCGCGCGTGGCGAGCGCGCGCACGGTCACGGTCATCGTCTGCGAGCCGGCATTGCCGCCCATGCCGGCCACGATCGGCATCAGGATGGCGAGCGCCACGATCTGCTCGATGGTGGCGTCGAACAGGCCGATGACGGACGCGGCGATGAAGGCCGTGACGAGGTTGACGAGCAGCCAGGGCACGCGCGAGCGCGAGGTGGCGAGCACGGTGTCGGACAGTTCCTCGTCGCCGACGCCGCCCATGCGCAGCAGGTCCTCCTCGGCCTCCTGCTGGATGACGTCGACCACGTCGTCGATGGTGAGCACGCCGACGAGCCGCTCGTTCTCGTCGACGACGGCGGCGGAGAGCAGGTCGTACTGCTCGAAGATCTGGGCGGCCTCTTCCTGGTCCATCAGCGCGGGGATCGCATGGCGCGTCTCGTGCATGATGTCCTCGACCCTGGTGGTGCGCTTGGTGCGCAGCACCTTGTCGAGCGCCACCGCGCCGAGCAGGCGGAAGGTCGGGTCGATGACGAAGATCTGGCTGAAATGGTCGGGGAGGTTCTGCTCCTCGCGCATGTAGTCGATCGTCTGGCCGATCGTCCAGAAGGGCGGCACGGCGACGAACTCGGTCTGCATGCGCCGGCCGGCCGTCTCCTCCGGATAGGACAGCGAGCGGCGCAGCCGGATGCGCTCGGTGAAGGGAAGCTGGGCCAGGATCTCGTTCTGGTCCTCGGCGTCGAGATCCTCGAGGATGTAGACCGCGTCGTCGGAATCGAGGTCCTGGACGGCCTGCGCGATCTGCGCGTTGGGGATCGCGTCGACGATCTCGGCGCGGATGGCGTCGTCGACCTCGGTCAGGGCCGTGAAGTCGAAGTCGGCGCCCATCAGTTCGACCAGCGCGCGACGCTGCTCGGGGCCGAGCGATTCCAGCAGGTCGCCCACCTCGGACTGGTGGAGGCGGCCGACGTCCTGCTTCAGGGCCGCGGCGTCGCGGTCGGCGATCGCGGCGGCGACGCGGGCGACGACGTCCTGCCGGATCGCGCCGTCCTCGTTGTAGATGTCCGCATGGGGGACGTCCACGGCGTCGGTTTCGGGCAGACGGTCCTGGGGATTTTCCATCGGCGCCTCCCGCCTGCATCGGTTCGCGTGGGATGGCCTCCGTCTAGCCCGTCCGTCCGGCGAACTCAAAAACAAAAGCGTCAGATGCCTTCGCTTTCGCAGCGTGCCTGAGTGCCGCAGCCAAAATCGACGCCTATCCGTCCCTTTCTCGCGTCCGATTCGCAGATAGCTGAGATGCGACCGCCCTGCCCTCCAGGCGCTATCTGTCCGGAGCGCCGTCGAACCCCAATAGAGCCGTATGAGAACGCCTTTTTGCCCGGCCGCCGCACTTGTTTCGCCGCAGGCTATTTGCTACATGCGCCGGGCGCTGGCGAGGTCCGGCGTCCTACCACGTGCGGTCGTGGCGGAATTGGTAGACGCGCAGCGTTGAGGTCGCTGTGGGGCAACCCGTGGAAGTTCGAGTCTTCTCGACCGCACCATTTTTCCGACATCGCAGCAGCGAGCCCCGTTCCGTCCGGCCAGCCCCTCACACTGGACGGTGCCGGAAATTGCCGCCATATGAGGGGCGGGAGAACGCCGCCCGATGCTCGACCGCAGCCGCCACGCCCCGACCTTCGCACCCAGCATCCCGACGCCGCCGGTCGAATGGCGGGTCGAGCCCGGCCTGACGGATTACGCCACCGCGCTCGCCACGATGGAGGCGCGGGCCAATGCGATCCGCGCCGGCGAGGCGGGCGAGCAGGTCTGGCTGGTCGAGCACACGCCCCTCTACACGGCCGGCACCAGCGCCAGGGCAGCCGACCTGCTGGAGCCCGACCGCTTTCCCGTCTTCGACGCGGGCCGCGGCGGCGAATACACCTATCACGGCCCCGGCCAGCGGGTGGCCTATGTCATGCTC
>JAFKJY010000101.1 GCA_017305835.1 Hyphomicrobiales bacterium | reverse complement strand
GCTGCGCCGCTCCGGCAAGCTCACCGAGGCGGAAAGCCGCGTCCTGCAGAGCGCCATCGAACACCGGACGGTTTCGCGCGACCTCGCCGCGACCTACGCATCGGCATCCACGCTGGGCGACAGGCTGGCGGACGGAGTTGCGCGGTTCGGCGGCTCCTGGAGCTTCATCCTCGGCTTTGCCGCCTTCCTCGTCGCGTGGGCGCTGCTCAACGCCTGGCTGCTCGGTCGCGACGCCTTCGACCCCTATCCGTTCATCTTTCTCAATCTCCTCCTGTCGATGCTGGCCGCCGTGCAGGCACCGATCATCATGATGTCGCAGAACCGGCAGGCGGCGCGCGACCGGCTCGACGCCGCGCACGACTACGAGGTCAACCTCAAGGCCGAGATCGAGATCATGGCCCTCCACGAAAAGCTGGACGAGCTGCGCCACCGGGAGATCATCGCGCTGCGCGAGGAGATCGCCAGGATCGGCGGCCGCATCGAGGATATGGCGGCCGGCCTGCCGGCCAAGGGCAAGCGGGGATGACCGATACGCTGCACCTGCTGGTCGAGCGTTACGGCCTGCTCGCCGTCTTTCTCGGCTGCGTCGCCGAAGGCGAGAGCGCGGCCATCCTCGGCGGCTTCTTCGCCCACCAGCGCGTGTTCGTGGCATGGCAGGCCCTGGCGGCGGCCATGGCGGGCGCCTTCGCCGGCGACGTGCTGTTCTTCCTCGCCGGCCGCCGGCTGGCCGACAGGCCGTTCGTGCAGCGTATGCGCGGCCGGCCCGGCTTCGACGACGCCTGCCGTCTGGTGCACGATCACCCGACGGCCTATGTGCTGCTCAACCGATATGCCTACGGGTTCCGTCTGATCGGCGGGGTGGCGGCCGGCATGTCGGGCATTCCCGTGCCGAAATTCATCATCCTCAACGCCGTATCGTCGCTTGTCTGGGCCCTCCTGTTCACCGGCATCGGCTACGTCTTCGGCCTGGGCGCCGAACATATCGTCGGCGGCGAGCTGGCGCGGCATCACCGACTGATCGTGGCGGGCATCATCGCGATCGTCGTGACGGCCCTCGCGCTCTATGTCGCCCATCGCCGCCGGCTGGCAGCCGGCGTCGGGGACTGAGGGCCTTCAGACCGTCAGCGCAGGAACTCGTCGACGCGACGCAGCGTCACGCGGCGGTTGCGCCAGTCCTCGTTCTGCGTCGGCACGAGCAGGAATTCCTCGCCGTAGCCGACCGTGTCGAGCGCCTGCGCCGGCACGCGGAAGCGGTAGACCAGCGTGCGCTTGAGCGAGTCCGCGCGCGCCTCGGACAGGGCCAGGTTGGAGGCGGCGGAGCCGACGGCGTCGGTATGGCCCTCGATCAGCACGCGGGCGCGCCGGTTGCGGTCGAGGAGCTGGTTGATGGCCCGGGCGATGTTCTCCACCTTGCCGTATTGCGACGGCGGGATGTCGGCCGAGCCGAAGGCGAAGTTGATCGACTGGATGTCGATCGACGGGGCCATGCGGCGCAGGTCCGGACGCTTCTTGAACTCGCGGATCGTCACGCGGTTCTGCGGCTGGACCCGCATGCGCGGAGCGGCCTCCAGCTTGCGCAGGATCTCGCCGGGCAACGGCGTCGACTGCGCCAGCGCGGCGGTGGGGGCGATCATCGCGGCCGCGATGCCGGCGATCAGGAAACGGCGTGTCAGCATGGTCGGGTCCTTTCCTCGTCTTCCGTTTCGTTGGATCGACAATGACAGCGGCACCATGAAGGCAAGCTGAACGCCACGTTCATGGGCAGCAGCGCTCCCGCTACTCCCAGGCCTCGACCTCCTCCTCCGACCAGCCGACCGCGCGAAACCCCAGCTTCTGGTAGAGGATCAGCGCCCGCGGGCTGTCGAGCGTGTTGGTGTGGATGGTGAGCTTGCCCGGATTGTGCGCCCAGCCGGCGAAGATCGCCGCCGACAGGAAGAACTTCGACAGGCCCCTGCCCTGGAAATCCGGCACCAGGCCGAAATAGCGGATCTCGACCGTCCCCGGCCGGGCGGACAGGTCCAGCTCCCAGAAACCGGCCGGCGCGCCGTCGACATAGAGCACCTCGATCTCGGTGTCCTCCGCATGGATGGACGCAGCGAGTTCGGCGTCGGGGACGTCGCGGCGCATCAGCCAGTGATGGGGCCGGCCGACCTGCTCGTAGAGATAGCGGTAGAAATGCAGCGGCATCGCCTCGGCGCGCATCAGCGCAAGCTTCGGCCCGCTCGGGGCCGGCAGGCGCTGCGGCGGCGGCGCCGTCATCTCGAGATGGGTGATGCGCGCGGTCAGCCGGCGCGTCATCTCATGCCTTCTTCGGCTGCGCCGGGCCGGTCTCGACCGGCGTGTCGGTGCGCCCGCCCCACTCGGTCCAGGAGCCGTCATAGAGCTTGTTGTCGCGATGGCCGAGCGATTCGAGCGCCAGCGTGACCACCGCCGCCGTCACGCCCGACCCGCAGGATGTCACCACCGGCGCCGAAAGGTCGATGCCGGCCTCCTCCAGCCTGCGGCGGAGCTGCGGCAGGTCGAGCAGCCGGCCCTCCTTCGACAGCTCGACGGCCAGCACGTTGCGGGCGCCCGGCATGTGGCCGGCGCGCACGCCCGCGCGCGGCTCGGCTTCCGCCCCGGCGAAGCGGCCGGCCGGCCGCGCGTCGGCCACCTGCATCGTGCGGCCGCCGACGATCTTCTTCATCTCGTCGAGCGAGGCCACCCGCCCGGCGTCGAAGGCGGCGTCGAAGAAGGAGGAGGCGATCTTCGTCGGCTCGGCCGTCGCCGGCCGGCCCTCGCGCTTCCAGCCGTCCATGCCGCCCTCCAGCACATAGACCTTCTTCGCGCCCATGACGCGGAACATCCACCAGACGCGCGGCGCCGAGAAGAAGCCGGGGCCGTCATGCACGACGATCGTGTCGTCGGCCGAAATCCCCATCGAGCTGGCGAACTGCGTGAAGATCTGCGGCCGCGGCAGCGTGTGCGGCAGCGGCGAATCCGGCTCGACCACCACGTCCTGGTCGAAGAACACCGCGCCGGGAATGTGCGCGGCGTCGTATTCGGCCCGCGCGTCGCGGCCCTGCGCCGGCAGGTACCAGGAGGCGTCGACGATCGACAGGCCCGGCTGGCCGAGCCGCTCCTGCAGCCAGTCGGCGGTGACGACGAACGGGCTCTTGTCGCTCATGAGGCGTGGTCTCCGCATCGGGATCGGCAGCCCGCATCTTCACCGAAAACGATCCGGCGGCAAGGCCCGGCGATCTACGGGCGCCTGCGCCTATTGCGCCGGCGCCGGCCCGAAGCGGATGCGGAAGCGGCGGTTCTCGCGGCCCTTCTTCTCGATCTTGGCGATGTGGATCTCGCCGACCTCGGCGGTCGAGGCCACATGGGTGCCGCCGCAGGGCTGGCTGTCGACGCCGCCGTCCTGTCCGATCAGCACCAGCCGGATCCTGCCCGTGCCGGTCGGCGGCCGCACGTTCTTCGACTTCACCAGCCCCGGATTGGCCGCCAGCTCGTCGTCGGAGATCCAGCGGTAGGAGACCGGATGGTCGCCGCGCACCAGCTCCTTCAGCCGCGCGGTGACGTCCTCCTTCGTCACGCCGGCGTCGGGGAGGTCGAAGTCGACCCGGCTGTCCTCCTCGCCGCCGCCGCACCGGTGATCGGATAGGGGCAGACGACGGTGAGCAGATGGCAGGCCGTATGCATGCGCATCAGCTTCAGCCGCCGCTCCCAGTCGATCGCGAGCCGCACCGTCTCGCCCACCGCCGGCCTCGGCGCGCCTTCGGCCGGCAGGTGGACGATCTCGTCCTTGCTCTCGCCGGTCACGGTCCCGGCGATCGCGATCGCCGTCCCGTCGGCGCGCGTCAGCGTGCCGGTATCACCCGGCTGCCCGCCGGAGGTCGCGTAGAACACCGTCCTGTCGAGCAGGATGCCGCCCGCGTCGGTGAGGCCGACAACCGTGGCGTCGGCTTCCCGCAGATAGGGATCGTCGCGGAACAGCGCTTCTGTCTTCATGCCGCGACCGGCTCGAACGGCACGTCGATCTTCGCCGTCTTCTCGAGCCAGGCCGGCGTCGGCAGCTTCTTCTCCCGCAGGAAGGCGGGGTTGAACAGCTTCGACTGGTAGCGCATGCCGTAGTCGGCGAGGATGGTCACGATCGTGTGGCCGGGGCCGAGATCGCGCGCCAGCCGGATCGCGCCGGCGATGTTGATGCCGGTCGAGCCGCCCAGGCACAGCCCCTCCTCCTGCACCAGGTCGAAGATGATCGGCAGCGCCTCGGCGTCGGGGATCTGGTAGGAGAAGTCCGGCCGGAAGCCTTCCAGGTTGGCGGTGATGCGCCCCTGCCCGATGCCTTCGGTGATCGAGCTGCCTTCCGACTTCAGCACGCCGTCCGTGTAGTAGCTGTAGAGCGCCGCGCCGAGCGGGTCGGCGAGCGCGATCTTGACGTTGCGGCTGTGGCCGCGCAGGCCGGCCGCGACGCCGGCCAGCGTGCCACCGCTGCCCACCGCCGAGACGAAGCCGTCGACCTTGCCGCTGGTCTGCTTCCAGATCTCCTGCGCGGTCGTGTCGATATGGCCGTCGCGGTTGGCGACGTTGTCGAACTGGTTCGCCCAGATCGCGCCGTTGGGGTCGGTGCGGGCGAGCGATTCTGCCAGCCGGCCCGAGAGCTTCACGTAGTTGTTGGGGTTCTTGTAGGGAACCGCCGGCACCTCGATCAGCTCGGCCCCGAGCAGCCGCAGCGCGTCCTTCTTCTCCTGGCTCTGCGTCTCGGGGATGACGATCACGGTGCGGTAGCCGAGCGCCTTGGCGACCAGTGTGAGCCCGATGCCGGTGTTGCCGGCCGTGCCCTCCACGATCGTGCCGCCGGGCTTGAGCAGCCCCTTCTTCTCCGCGTCGCGGATGATGAACAGGCCGGCGCGATCCTTCACCGACTGGCCGGGGTTCATGAACTCGGCCTTGCCATAGATGTCGCAGCCGGTTTCCTCGGAAGCGCGCCGCAGGCGGATCAGGGGGGTGTCGCCGATGGCGTCGAGCACCGAACGGTACATGGTTCTATCCTTTTCTTATTTTCGCCCGACCGTAGAAATGGTTGACCGCGCTTTCAAGGAAAGATTTTTCGCCATACCCGGCCCCGGTGCGCCTTCGGCCCGGTCCGGCGGCCAGGCGGAGGAACCACGTTCTCCCGGGAAGCACTATCGCGCGGCCGCTCCGATCTCGGCCGCCGCCCTCTCGGGCCTGGCGTCCGGCACGAAGAAATAGACCGCGATCGCCGCCACCAGCGTGATCTCGTAGAACCAGAACAGCGCGTGATAGGCCGCGCTCGGATCGGCCGCCGAATAGCTCGCCGTATAGACCGCTCCGGTCGCGAATTGCAGCACGGCCGAGCCGCCGATCGAGAAGAAGTTGAGCAGCGTCATGCCGCGGCCGGTGAGGTGCGGCGGCAGGAAGGCGCGGCCATGCGCCATCAGGAGCCCGTACGTGCCGCCGAACATGCCGAGCAGCACGAACAGGACGGTGACGGCGGTCAGCCCCGGCACCGGGTTGAGCGCCAGCACGAGGATGACGGCCGCGCCCAGCCCGTTGCCGACGATCGCCACCCATTTGCGGGTGCGCAGCAGCGTGTCGAGCGGCCCGTAGATCAGCGCTCCGGCCACCATCGCCAGCGCCATGAACAGCACCACCTGCCCGATCACCAGCGAATCGACGCCGTAGACCTCGGACAGATACGGCCCCGCCCACAGGCCGCGTATGCTGGCCGACGGCGCATAGCCGAGCGCCACCAGCGGCGCCAGCAGCCAGATCGTGCGGATGCGCAGCAATTCGCGGTAGCCGGAGAAGCCGAAGCCCGTCTCGCCGGGCTCGGCGCGCTCGGGATCGCGCACGAACAGCGCCAGCGCGGTGGCCACCAGCAGCGTCGCGCCGCCAAGCCCGACCATCACCCAGCGCCAGCCGAAGGCCTCGGCCGCGCTCGCCAGCGGCGAGGTGCCGATGACGTTGCCGGCCATGCCGAAAGCCACCAGCCACGAGGTGCGCACGGCGAGCTGCGCCGGCGCGAAGGTGCGCGCGAAGATGAACACCGCCGCCATCAGCACCGGCGCGCAGCCGATGCCGATCAGCGCCATCGCCGCCACGATCATCCACGGCGCCGTGGACGCGGAAAACAGCAGCGCCCCGCCGCCGGCCCCCAGCGCCAGCATGATCGACGAGGTCCGCCGCGGCCCGTAGCGGTCGAGGCAGACGCCCACCACGAACTGCGCCAGCGCGAAGGTCGCGAACCATATGCCCGAGGCGAACGACAGGTCGGCGCGCGTGGCGCCGAGCTCGGCCGTCAGCGCCGGCGTCAGCACCGCCATGAACGAGCGGTAGAACTGGGAGAGCATGTATGCGAGCGCGAGCGCCGCAAGGCTGGCCATGATGTCTCCCCTCCTCCGGGCGACGCGGCGCCCGCGCTTGCCTCACGCGACCCCGTAGATCGCCTCCGCCCGCCGCTCGAACGCCTCCGAGAACATCCTGAAGGCGCGGTCGAACATCGACCCCATCAGCGCGCCGAGCACCCGGCTCCTGAACTCGTACTCGATGTAGAACACGACGTCGCAGCCTTCCGGCGCCGGTAGGAAGCTCCAGCGGTTCTCCAGATGCCGGAACGGCCCCTCCAGGTAGCGCACCTCGATGCGCCGCTCGTCCGGCTTGAGCAGCACCTGCGTCACGAAGGTCTCGCGGATCGCCTTGTAGCCGACGGTCATGTCGGCCACGAGCAGCGTCGAGCCCTCGCGCTCGCGGCGCGAGCGCACCGTCAGCGCCTCGCACAGCGGCAGGAACTCGGGATAGCGCTCGACGTCGGCCACCAGCGCGAACATCTGGTCCGGCGAATGGCGGACGCGGCGTGTCGTCTCGAATTTCGGCATGTGTCGGGGCGTCAGGCCGAGGTACTGAGCCTGGCCTCGCGCGCGGCCCTCAGCCGCGCGAAGTCCTCCCCGGCATGGTGCGACGAGCGCGTCAGCGGGCTGGACGAGACCATCAGGAAGCCCTTGGAATAGGCGACCGTCTCGTAGGACTTGAACTCCTCCGGCGTCACGAAGGCCTTGACCGGGTGGTGCTTGCGGGTCGGTTGGAGATACTGACCGATGGTCAGGAAGTCGACGTCGGCCGTGCGCAGGTCGTCCATGAGCTGCAGCACCTCGTTGCGCTCCTCGCCGAGCCCGACCATGATGCCCGACTTGGTGAACATGCCGGGGTCGAGCTCCTTCACCCGCTGCAGCAGCCGCATCGAGTGGAAGTAGCGCGCCCCCGGCCGCACCGTCAGGTAGTTCGACGCGACCGTCTCCAGATTGTGGTTGAAGACGTCGGGCCGCGCCGCAACGACCCTTTCCAGCGCGCCCGGCTTGCGCAGGAAGTCGGGCGTCAGGATCTCGATCGTGGTCTGCGGCGAGGCCGCCCGGATCGCCCCGATCACCTCGACGAAATGCTGCGCGCCGCCGTCGTCGAGGTCGTCGCGGTCGACCGAGGTGATGACGACGTGGGACAGCGCCATCTGGCGCACCGCCCTGGCGACGTTGTCCGGCTCCTCGGCGTCGAGCGCGGTCGGCCGGCCCGTGGCGACGTTGCAGAAGGCGCAGGCCCGCGTGCAGATCTCGCCCATGATCATGAAGGTGGCGTGCTTCTTGTCCCAGCACTCGCCGATATTGGGGCAGCCCGCCTCCTCGCACACCGTCACCAGGCGGTTGGACTTCACGATCTCGCGCGTTTCCAGATAGCCGCGCGAGACCGGCGCCTTGACGCGGATCCAGTCCGGCTTGCGCAGCACCTCCTGGTCGGGCCGGTGGGCCTTTTCCGGGTGCCGGAGGCGCGGTTTGGTGACTGTGTCGAGGATGGTGACCATGATCTCGTCTGCTGCGCCGTTCGCGGCGAACCTGAAGCGCGTCGCGTCAGCTCGGTATCATGCGACGCGCCTTGATTCTTTGACTTTGCGCATGTCGCTGTCCCGACATGCTTTGGTGACGGATCCTATCTAACAATGGCCGGGCGGAAATGCGAGTTTCCGCCCGGCATGGCTGCAATGCACTTTGGTCGCAGCGGGGCGTCTAGCGGCGGATCGCCCGCACGATGAAGATCAGGATGCAGGCGCCGATGAAGCCGGTGATGAGATAGGCGATCCAGCCCGTCCCGAGTATGCCGACATTCAGAGCCACGAGGATCGCATTGAGCACCACGGCGCCGATGATGCCGAGAACGATGTTCATCAGCATGCCCATGTTGCTCTTCATCACCTGCTCGGCCAACCACCCGGCGATGCCGCCGATGATGATTGCCGCAAGCCAGCCTACGCCATTCAGCTCCATGTCACTTCCTCCTCATGTCCGATTCTGGACACGGCCAGCATAGCACGACGTGGCTGCCGCGCATCCGTTCAGTTCGGGGCCGCCCGCCGGCCCGCGCGCTCAGATGTTGAGCGCCATTCCGTAGGCGTCGAGCACGCTTTCCTTCATCATCTCCGACAGCGTCGGGTGCGGGAAGATCGTGTGCATCAGCTCTTCCTCGGTCGTCTCCAGGTTCATCGCCACGACGAAGCCCTGGATCAGTTCGGTGACTTCCGCCCCGACCATGTGCGCGCCGAGGAGCTGGCCGGTCTTCCTGTCGAAGATGGTCTTCACCAGCCCCTGGTCCTCGCCCAGCGCCACCGCCTTGCCGTTGGCCACGAAGGGGAAGCGGCCGACGCGGATGTCGCGGCCCGCCTCCTTGGCCTTCGCCTCCGTCAGGCCGACGGACGCAACCTGCGGGTTGCAGTAGGTGCAGCCCGGCACGAGCAGCTTGTCGAGCGGATGCGGGTGCAGGCCGGCGATCTTCTCGACGCAGACCACGCCCTCGTGCTCGGCCTTGTGGGCGAGCATCGGCGGGCCGGCCACGTCGCCGATCGCGTAGACGCCCGGCACGCTGGTGCGGCAGAACTCGTCGATCTTGACGACCCCCCGCTCGGTCTTCACGCCGACCGCCTCCAGCCCGATGTTCTCGATGTTGCCCTGCACGCCGACGGCCGAGATCATCCGGTCGGCGGTGATCTTCTCGACCGAGCCGTCCTTCTTCTCGACATGGGCGGTGATCGAATTGGCGGCCTTCTCGACCTTCGTCACCTTGGCTTCGAGGATGATCTTCATGCCCTGCTTCTCGAAGCGCTTCTGCGCGAATTTCGAGATCTCGGCGTCCTCGACCGGCATCACCTGCGGCAGGAGTTCGACCACCGTCACCTCGACGCCCATCGTGCGGTAGAAGCTGGCGAACTCGATGCCGATCGCGCCGGAGCCCATCACGAGCAGGCTCTTCGGCATCTCCTTCGGCACCATCGCCTCGAAATAGGTCCAGATCAGCCTGCCGTCCGGCTCGATGCCCGGCAGCACGCGCGGCCGTGCGCCGGTCGCCACGATGACGTGCTTGGCCGTATAGGTACCCTCGCCCTTGGCGTTCTTCGGCGCCGGCACCTGCGGCTCCATCGGCTTCTTGGTGGTCTTGCTGACGGCGATCTCGACGCCGTCCTTGCCGGCCTTGGTCAGCTTCGCCTCGCCCCAGATGACGTCGACCTTGTTCTTCTTCATCAGGATGCCGACGCCGTTGTTCATGCGCGCCGCGATCCCGCGCGAGCGCTCCACGATCGCCTTGACGTCGGGCTTTACCGTGCCTTCCAGCGCCAGCCCGTAGTCCTTGGCGTGGGTGGCGAGATGCATCACCTCCGCCGTGCGCAGCAGCGCCTTGGTCGGGATGCAGCCCCAGTTGGAGCAGATGCCGGCCAGATGCTCGCGCTCCACGATCGCCGTCTTCAGCCCGAGCTGCGCAGCCCGGATCGCCGCCACGTAGCCGCCGGGACCGGCGCCGATGATGATCACGTCGTAATTGTCAGCCAAGGTCCGTCTCCGCTCTCAAAGTCCCAGCATCATGCGCACGACCGGCTCCAGCCCGCGGCCGATGGCGCGGGTGTTGGCCGCGTCGAGGTGGACGCCGTCGACGGGCGACGCGCGCGCCACCGAGCGCGCATCGAAGAAGCCGCAGTCCCTTTCGTCCGCGAGGTCGGCATAGAACGAGGCGAGCATGCGCGATTCCTCGATGCGGCTGCCGAAGATCGCGGAAAAATCCGGATCGCCCGTCTCGGTGAAGCCCGGCGGCGCCACGATCAGGATCTCCGGTGCCGGCGCGTCGACCGGATAGGCGTGGCCGCGCACGATCTCGATCAACCGCTTCATGCCGCGCTGGGCGGCGACCGCGCGGCCGCCGAGCCACGGCTTCAGGTCGTTCTCGCCGAGGAACAGGATGACGAGGTCGATCGGCGAATGCGTGTTCAGCATCACCGGCAGCAGCCGCGCGCCGTTGCGGTCCGCGCTCCCCGCGTGGTCGTCGAACACGGTGGTGCGGCCGTTCAGCCCCTCGGCGATGACGTTGACGCCGCTGCCGAGCGCCGCCCCCAGCACGCTCGGCCAGCGGTCCTCGAACGCATGCCGCGCCGGCCCCTCGGCATTGTAGCCCCAGGTCAGTGAATCGCCGTAGCAGAGGACGGTTTTCATGCTCTCGTCTTTCACGCGCGCGGGGCGGGCCACCCTCCCCGCAAGGGGGAGGGTAACTTCTTACGCCATCTTCCGCAGGCCGAGCGCGACCAGCAGGAACAGGACGCCGTTCGACAGGAGCTCGACGCCGAGCAGGATGCCGAGCACGGAGGCCGCCGCCCACGGGAAGTTGCCCAGGATCATGATGCCGAGCACCAGCGACACGATGCCCGACGCCAGCACCCAGCCCCAGCCGGAGATCGGCCTGAGCGAGAACGAATAGGCGATCTTGATGACGCCGGTGACGAGGAACAGCACCGCCACCAGCAGCGTCAGCGAGACCATGCCGGCGAGCGGGTTGGCCAGCAGCGAGATGCCGACCAGCAGCGTCAGCACGCCGAACAGCAGCGCCCACAGGAAGCCGCCCCAGCCGCGGAGCTGGAAGGACTGGATGATCTGCACGACGCCCAGGATGGCGAACACCCATCCCGCCATGATCGTCGCGGCGAGCGTCGCCGCGAACGGGTTGAACAGGGCGAGCAGGCCGCCCACGATCGAGATCACCGCCAGGACCGCCAGCCAGATCCAGGACGACTTCAGCTTTTCGCCATGTGCCACGTCTGCCATTTCACTGCCTCCTCTCCACGGGCCGCCAGCGGCCCCTCTGCCGGACGACCCGGCATCCCAAGGCCGATACGGCCCTAGACCAGCATCGCCATCGGCGCCTCGATGTAGCGCCGGAAGGCGGCGAGCAGCTCGGCCCCCAGCGCGCCGTCGACGGCGCGATGGTCGGTCGACAGCGTCACCGACATCACGTTGGCCACGACCACCTGCCCGTCCCTGACGACCGCCCGCTCCTCGCCCGCGCCGACCGCCAGGATCGTCGCGTGCGGCGGGTTGATGACGGCGGCGAAGTCCTTGACGCCGAACATGCCGAGGTTGGAGACGGCCGACGAACCGCCCTGGTATTCCTCGGGCTTGAGCTTGCGGTTGCGGGCGCGGCCGGCGAGGTCCTTCATCTCGTTGGAGATGGCCGAGAGCGTCTTTTCCTCGGCATGCCGCACGATCGGCGTGATCAGCCCGCCGGGGATCGACACCGCCACGCCGACGTCGGCATGCCTGTGCTTCACCATCGCGCTGTCCGTCCACGACACGTTGGCGTCGGGCACGTCGCGCAGCGCCAGCGCCAACGCCTTGATGACCATGTCGTTGACGGAGAGCTTGTAGGCCGGCTCCTCGCCCTTCTCGGTCTTGCGCTTGGGCGCGGCGTCGTTGAGCTGCTTGCGCAGCGAAAGCAGGTCGTCGATGCGGCAGTCCACCGTCAGGTAGAAATGCGGGATCGTCGTCTTGGCCTCGACCAGCCGCCGCGCGATCGTCTTGCGCATGTTGTCGTGCGGCACGAGCTCGTAGGAGCCCGGCTCGAACAGCTTCAGCACCGTCTCGTCCGACATCGGCTTCGCCGCCGGCGCGGCGGCCGGTGCAGCGACGGGAGCGCCTGCCGGCGCGGCCTTCGCCGTCCCGCCGGAGATTGCGGCCTCCACGTCGACCTTCACCACGCGGCCATGTGGCCCGGAGCCCTTCACCGCCGACAGGTCGACACCGGCATCCTTGGCGATCCGCCGCGCCAGCGGCGAGGCAAATGTGCGGCCGTTGGATGACTTGCCGATCTCCCCCCCTGTGGGGGAGATGGCCGGCAGGCCAGAGGGGGGCAACGTAGAGCGCCCCGTCTCCATTGTCTTGCCGCTCTGAGATGCGGGCGGGACAGCGCCCCCCTCTGTCTGCTTCGCAGACATCTCCCCCACGGGGGGGGAGATTGGGGCCTTATCCTGCTTCACTCCCGCCTTCGGCGCCTCGGCCTTGGCTCCGCCGCCGCCCGCGCCCTTGGCGGCGGCGCCGGCATCCTCGCCCTCGCCCGCCAGAACGGCGATCAGCGCGTTGACCTTCACGCCCTCGGTGCCGGCCGGCACGACGATCCTGGCGACCGTGCCCTCGTCGACGGCCTCGACCTCCATCGTCGCCTTGTCGGTCTCGATCTCGGCGATGACGTCGCCGGGAGAGACGTGGTCGCCTTCCTTGACCAGCCACTTGGCGAGGTTGCCCTCCTCCATCGTCGGGGAGAGCGCGGGCATGGTGATGTTGATCGGCATGGCTCTCGTCTCCCTCAGCGCCGGTAGGTGACGGCCTTGACCGCCTCGACGACCTCGGCGACCGACGGCAGCGCCAGCTTCTCGAGGTTGGCGGCATAGGGCATCGGCACGTCCTTGCCGGCGATCGTGATCACCGGCGCGTCGAGATGGTCGAAGGCGCGCTGCATGACCTGGCTGGCGATGAAATCGCCCACCGACGATTGCGGATAACCCTCCTCCACCGTCACCAGCCGGTTGGTCTTCTTCACCGAGGCGATCACCGTGTCGAGGTCCATCGGCCGGATCGTCCGCAGGTCGATGATCTCGACGTCGATGCCGGCCGCCGCCAGCTCTGCCTCTGCCTTCACCGCATAGGTCATGCCGATGCCGAAGGAGACGATCGTGGCGTCCTTGCCCTGCTTGTGGATGCGCGCCTTGCCGATCGGCAGCACGAAGTCGTCGAGCTTCGGCACCTCGAAGGAATGGCCGTAGAGGATTTCGTTCTCGAGGAAGATCACCGGGTTCGGGTCGCGGATCGCGGCCTTCAGCAGGCCCTTGGCGTCGGCCGCCGTGTAAGGCTGGATCACCTTGAGGCCGGGGATGTGGCTGTACCAGGCGGCATAGTCCTGGCTGTGCTGTGCCGCCACGCGCGCGGCCGCGCCGTTGGGGCCGCGGAAGACGATCGGCGCGCCCATCTGGCCGCCCGACATGTAGAGCGTCTTGGCCGCCGAGTTGACGATCTGGTCGATCGCCTGCATGGCGAAGTTGAAGGTCATGAACTCGACGATCGGCCGCAGCCCGGCCATCGCCGCGCCGACGCCGACGCCGGCGAAGCCGTGCTCGGTGATCGGCGTGTCCACCACGCGCCGCGCGCCGAACTCCTGCAGCAGCCCCTGCGTGATCTTGTAGGCGCCCTGGTACTCGGCGACCTCCTCGCCCATGACGAAGACGTTGCCGTCGCGGCGCATCTCCTCGGCCATGGCGTCGCGCAGCGCCTCGCGCACGGTCATCTGCACCATCTCGGTGCCGGCCGGGATGTCGGGATCGGCCGCTGCCTCCGCCTTGGGCGCGGCCGGCGCCTTGGCCGCCGACTTCTCCGCTGTCGGCTCCTCGTCGGCCTCGCGCGCCTTGCCGCCGGCGTCGTCCGCCGCGGCCTTCGGCGTATCGGCGTCCGCGGCCTTCGCCGCCGGCTTCTTCGCCGCGCCGATGTCTGAGGCGCTCTCGCCCTCGGAAAGCAGCACCGCGATCGGCGTGTTGACCTTGACGCCCTCCGTGCCGGCCGCGATCAGGATCTTGCCGAGCGTGCCCTCGTCGACGGCCTCGACCTCCATGGTCGCCTTGTCGGTCTCGATCTCGGCGATGACGTCGCCGGGCGCGACCTTGTCACCTTCCTTCTTGAGCCATTTCGAAAGGTTGCCTTCCTCCATGGTCGGCGACAGCGCCGGCATCAGAATATCGGTGGGCATATTGTCCTGTTTCCTCCAGGGGCGCAGCCGCAGGCGGGCGCGCCGTCGATTGAATGTCGCCGGCCGCGGCCGGCGCGCGGCGTCAGGCCGTCGCCTCGAGGTAGACGTCGGTCCACAGCTCGGACGTGTCCGGCTCGGCATCGTTCTGCGCGAACTCGGCGGCGTCGGCTACGATGTCGCGCACCTCCTTGTCGACCGCCTTGAGGTCATCCTCGCTCGCCCACTTCTTCTCGACCAGCCGCGCCTTGACCTGCTCGATCGGGTCGTGCTCGGAGCGCATCTTCTGCACCTCGTCCTTCGACCTGTACTTGGCGGGATCCGACATAGAGTGGCCGCGATAGCGGTAGGTCAGCATCTCGAGGATGATCGGTCCGTTGCCCGAGCGGCACCATTCGGCGGCCATGTCGCCGGCCGACTTCACCGCGCGCACGTCCATGCCGTCGACCTGCATGCCGGGGATCTTGAAGGAGATGCCGCGATGCGAGAAATCGGTCTCGGCCGAGGAGCGGCTGACCGAGGTACCCATCGCGTAGCGGTTGTTCTCGATGACGTAGACGACCGGCAGCTTCCACAGCGAGGCCATGTTGAAGCTCTCGTAGACCTGGCCCTGGTTGGCCGCGCCGTCGCCGAAATAGGTCAGGCAGATGGCCTTCGTCTCACGATATCTGTTGGCGAAGGCCAGGCCCGTGCCGAGCGAGACCTGCGCGCCGACGATGCCGTGGCCGCCGTAAAAGTTCTTCTCCTTGGAGAACATGTGCATGGAGCCGCCCTTGCCGCGCGAATAGCCGCCGCGCCGCCCGGTCAGCTCAGCCATCACGCCGCGCGGACTCATCTCCATCGCCAGCATGTGGCCGTGGTCGCGATAGGCGGTGATCATCTGGTCGCCGTCGCGCAACGCCATCTTCATGCCGGTGACGACCGCTTCCTGGCCGATGTAGAGGTGGCAGAAGCCGCCGATGAAGCCCATGCCGTAGAGCTGGCCAGCCTTCTCCTCGAAGCGTCGGATCAGCAGCATGTCGCGATAGGCGGACAGCTCCTGCTTCTTGTCGAAATCGGCCGGCGCCGGCGCCTTCAGGATCGACGCGACCTTGCCGTCCCTGGCCCTGCTCTCGGGTTTCGATTTCGCTTCTGTCTTGCGGGCTGTCGTCTTGCGCGCGGCTGCCGGCATGCGCTTCTCCCTGTTGGCGTCTCTTGCGGACATGGAGGGAGAGCGTGTTTCCTCCCCTCCTCTTGAAGGAAAGGCTAGCATGAGGCAGGCCGCGCAGCCATGCCGAATCGCGCATGGCAGTCATGCGCTTAACCGTTTCATTTCGCAGGGAATTCGGTCAGTTAACCGAAATCGGATTAATTACCTACGGCTAATTCGCCGCGGCCCGGCGCCTGAGGATGATGACCTCGTCCTTGCCGGCGAGGTTGAGCTGGTAGCGCGCCTGCTGGTCCAGCATGTCCTTCTCCAGCGTCCCGTCGCGCAGAAGCGAGACGCGGTGCTCCAGCGTCGCCCGCTCGGCCTTGACGGCGTCGAGCCGCCCCTGCGCGGCGGCCGTCCGCTCCTCCAGCCTGTACTTGGAGTAGATGCCGAACTCGCCGTGATAGGCGTGGAAGCCGAAATAGGTCAGCACGATCGCCGTGATCGCCGGGACGACGAGCGCCCCGGTCCTTCGTCTCTTGTGCTGGCGTGTCCACATGGCGGCGGTCCGGATCTTCCGAACCGCCATATGGCGCCGATATGCTTAAGAGCCGGTTACGGCATGTCGCCCGAAAGTGGGACCCGGTTTCGGGACAACGACATGCCCAGGCGTCAGGAAACGCGCAGGATCGACTTTCCGGCATAGGCCGCCTGCCGGCCCAGTTCCTCCTCGATGCGCAGGAGCTGGTTGTACTTGGCCAGCCGGTCGGAGCGCGCCAGCGAGCCGGTCTTGATCTGCCCGCAATTGGTGGCGACCGCGAGGTCGGCGATGGTGGAATCCTCCGTCTCGCCGGAGCGGTGCGACATCACCGCCGTGTAGGCGGCGCGGTGGGCGGTGTCGACCGCGTCGAGCGTCTCCGACAGCGTGCCGATCTGGTTGACCTTGACGAGGATGGAGTTGGCCACGCCCATGCGGATGCCGTCGCGCAGGCGCGCCGAGTTGGTCACGAACAGGTCGTCGCCGACGAGCTGCACCTTGCCGCCGACGAGGTCGGTCAGCACCTTCCAGCCCTCCCAGTCGTCCTCGGCCATGCCGTCCTCGACCGAGATGATCGGGTAGTCGGCGACGAGCTTCGCCAGGTACTTCGCCTGCGTCTTCGGATCGCGCGTCTTCTTCTCGCCGCCGTAGACGTAGTTGCCGTCCTTGAAGAACTCGGTCGCCGCGCAGTCGAGCGCCAGCGCCACCTGCTCGCCGGGCCTGTAGCCGGCCGCCTCGATCGAGCTCATGACGAAGTCGAGCGCGGCCTGCGCGCTCTTGATGTTCGGCGCGAAGCCGCCCTCGTCGCCGACATTGGTGTTGTGGCCGGCGTCCTTCAGCCGCTTCTTCAGCGTGTGGAAGATCTCCGAGCCCCAGCGCAGCCCCTCGCGAAAACTCTCCGCGCCGACCGGCATGATCATGAATTCCTGGAAGTCGATCGGGTTGTCGGCATGCACGCCGCCATTGACGATGTTCATCATCGGCACGGGCAGCACATGCGCGCCGGCGCCGCCGACATAGCGGTAGAGCGGCAGGCCGGCGGCCTCGGCCGCGGCCTTGGCGACGGCCAGCGACACGCCGAGGATGGCGTTGGCGCCGAGCCGCTTCTTGTTCGGCGTGCCGTCCAGTTCGATCATCGTGTCGTCAATCTGGATCTGGTTCTCGGCCTCCATGCCGCCGATCGCCTCGAAGATCTCGCCGTTGACCGCCTCGACGGCGCGCTCGACGCCCTTGCCGAGATAGCGCGCCCCGCCGTCGCGCAGCTCGACGGCCTCGTGCGCGCCGGTGGAGGCGCCCGACGGCACCGCCGCGCGGCCCATCGAGCCGTCCTCCAGCACCACGTCCACTTCGACTGTCGGATTGCCGCGGCTGTCGAGGATCTCGCGGCCGATGATGTCGACGATTGCCGTCATGGGAAGCTCCTTGGAGGACCGGAAAAGGTTGCGCGCCCTCTTAGAGCAAGGCTTCCGCAGAGGCAATGCGACGGACAGGCCGGCGCAGCCCGGCCGCCCGCCCCAAAGACCTTTTGAAAGCCGTCAGGCCGAGGCCGAATCGAAGATGGGCGCGCAGCGACCAAAACGGTGGCCGGCGAGCACCGGAGCGGAGCGTACATTTGGGTACGTGAGCACCGGAGCGCAGCCGGACGCCGTTTGCAGCCCGGCCTCACGGTTTTCAGCCGCCGCCTTCAAGGCCGACCAAAGCGAAGCTCTGATAGCCGGCCGTGCGCAGCGCGTTCATCGCCTTCATCAGCGCGTCGTAGGGGATCGTCTTGTCGGCACGGATGAAGATGCGCGTTTCCTTGTTGCCTTCCGTCACCGCCTCCAGCCGCGAAGCCAGCTCCTCCTCCGACACCGCGTCGAAGTTGAGCGCCAGCGTCTGGTCGGCCTTGATGGTGAGGTAGACCGGCTTGTCCGGCTTCTTGTCGGCTTGCGCGTTGGAGGCCGGCAGGTCGACCTTGACGTCGACGGTGGCGAGCGGCGCCGCCACCATGAAGATGATGAGCAGGACGAGGATCACGTCGATGAACGGCGTGACGTTGATCTCGTGGCTCTCGGAGAGCTCGTCGTCCTCGCGGATGCGCGCGGCCATCTCTACGCCCTCGCGCCGCGGCTGAGATCGCGCGAGACGAGCCGCAGCACCGCGGCCGACGTGTCGGCCAGCAGCCCCTTCCAGGTGCCGATCCGCCGCGTGAAATGGTTGTAGATGACAACGGCGGGGATGGCGGCGACGAGGCCGAAGGCGGTGGCGAGCAGCGCTTCCGCGATGCCCGGCGCGACGACCGCGAGATTGGTCGTCTGCGCGGCCGAGATGCCGATGAAGGAGTTCATGATGCCCCAGACCGTGCCGAACAGGCCGACGAAGGGGCCGACCGAGCCGATCGTGGCGAGGATGCCGGTGCCGCGCGTCATGCGCCGCGCAGCCGCCGCCTCCAGCCGCTCCAGGCGCGAGGCGACGCGCTCCTTGAGCCCGTCGGGATCGCCGAGTGCATCCTCGGAGAGATGAATCTCGTCACGCGCGGCCTGGACCAGCGCCGGCGCGCCGTGTGCGTCCCCCGTCGGGGATTCGGCCAGCGTGCGCGCCGCGTCGATTCTGGCGAGCACCGCCTTCTGCACCGAGATGGCGCGCCGCAGTTCCCAGCCCTTGGCGAACAGCACGGTCCATGTCGCCACCGAGGCGAGCACGAGCAGGATCATCACGCTTTTGACGACCCAGTCCGCCTGCAGGAACATGCCCCAGGGGGACAGGTCGTGCGGCAGGGTCGCGGGGTCGATCGCGACCTGCGCGAAGGCGGGACCCGCCGTCAGGACGGTCAGCATCGCCGCCGATGCGCACGCGCGCGGCTTCACGCTCATCAGTTCACCTCGTCGGTAGGCCGGGCCGTGGGCCCGGCGGGAATTCTGGGAGGCGGGCTGGCGTGGTCGCGCGGGTTTGGCGCGTCCGTCGCGTGGCTGGCACGTCGCGGCCCGAGGCCGCGGATGCAGGGTCTATTAGGTCGGCCGGCGGTTCATTTCAACAGGGAAGGTGGCCGGCGGGGAGAGTGGCACCCTGCCCGCCGCGGCCGTCAGAGTGGCGTCTGCTGGTGCCAGGCGAGCTTCCACTTGCCGCCGCGCTCGACATAGCCCGACGAGACCGCTACCCTGTAGGGCGCATCGCTGCCGCGCCGGGCGCTCGCCTCGTAGGCGATCACCGCGATCTGCGGCGTCGGCCTCACCGTCGCCTTCGGCGTGATCTCGAGATCGCGCCAGCGCGGCCCCTCCTTCACGGTCCCCGCCAGTTCGGCCGGGCCGAGCGTCTTCACCATACCCGGAAAGCAGACGAGGCAGGCCTCGTCCGCATTGGCGAGATAGTGCTCGGGACCGCCGGTCCAGAAGCCGCGTTCGATCTCGTAGAGGATGTCGTCGTTTTCGGCCATGCCGTGCTCCCTTGCTGTCGCAGGAGCAACGGGCGGCGGGCCGTTTCGATCCCGCCGCGGCGCGATCAGTCGGCCTGGGCCGACTTCGGCGGCGGCACTTCGGACGACGCCTTGCAGGCCTTCAGCCACACGTCGTAGACGGCGTGCTCGACGGCGTTGAGGCCGGGGCTCTCGGCGAACATCCAGCCGGTGAAGATGCGCCGGATCTTGCGGTCGAGCGTGATCTCGTCGACCTCGACGAAGGCGTCCGTCTTCGGCTCGTCCGACTTGGCGCTGGAATAACAGACGCGCGGCGTCACCTGCAGCGCGCCGAACTGCACCGTCTCGTCCATGTAGACGTCGAAGCTGATGATGCGCCCGGTGATCTTGTCGATGCCGGTGAACTCGGCGACCGGGTTCTTGATGCGCTCCTCCGGCTTCTCCTGCGCCGGCGGCTGCACGATCTTGTCGTCCTGCGACGGGTCGGGCTGGCCGGGCTGCGCCGGGAAGTTGAGCTGCGGCACGGCGGGCTGCTCCTGCTGCGCGCGCGCGCCGGCCGGCATCGCAACCGTCGAGATCGCCAGGAGAGCGGCAAGTCGCCACGTGCCGGAAGTCGTCATACCCTCACCGCTGCTGCGTCCGCCGCCGAAGGCGGACGGGGAACCGGGACTCGGCTAAACGCGAAATGTGGCAACAAAGAAACGGGGCCGGCTGAGGCTCAGCTTCCCGGCGTCCAGGCGTCGTAGTCGCCGGTGACGCGCGGCCGCTCGGTGTGGCCGAGCACCGAGCCGCGCGGCCGGTAGGCGGCCGCCGTGCCGGTCAGGTTCTGCTGGTGCTGCTTTTCCCACTCGTAGGGCTTGTAGTCCTCAGCGCTCGGCGGGGTGGCGACGCGATGGTGCATCCAGCCGTGCCAGCCGGGCGGGATCGCGGTCGCCTCGGCATAGCCGCTGTAGATTACCCAGCGGCGCGTGCGGCCTTCCGAATCGGTGCCGCCCTCGTAATAGACGTTGCCGAACTGGTCCTCGCCGACCCGCTTGCCGCGCCGCCAGGTGTGGAAGCGCGTGCCCAGCGTCTGGCTGTTCCACCATGTGAAAAACTGCAGCAGGAAATTCTTCATCGCGGCGTCCCGACGCGCGGGCTGGAGCCGCCCGCCTTTGGCGACCTTATGGCCGCGCGGCGCGGCGATTGCAAGGGCGCGGGCAGCGGGTCAGCTCTGCGCGCCGATCTCCTCGATCGCCACCTTGTCGGGATAGAACGCGACGTAGTCGCGGATCAGCTCGGCGCCTTCGAGCGGCCGGTCGTAGCTCCACGCCACCTCGTCGCCGTCGAGCGTCAGGTAGGAGGCGTCGCCCTTCAGCGGACAGTGCGTCGACTTGCCGGGCAGCGGCTGGAGCGCCGGCGAGACGTCGCTGCGCGGGAAGTAGAGCACCGGATCGTAGGGCTCCCGCCCCGTCTCCATCACCCGCAGCGCGGCGGTCGTCTCCGCAAGCACACGCTCGCCCTTGCGCACCCTGATTCGCTGCCGCGCCGGCTTGACGTGCATGAAATGGGCTTCGTTGCCGGGGTTGTGGACCGTCGTCGTCGCCATGGGGCCCCTCCTGGGTGAACTCGGACCATGATCTAGGGCGGCCCGCCGTTTCCGACAGGCCGGCACACCTACCTGGAGCGGGCCTTATTCCTCGATGCCCAGCTTGGCCTTCACCAGCGCGTTGACGGCCTGCGGGTTGGCCTTGCCGCCGGTCGCCTTCATCACCTGCCCGACGAACCAGCCGGCCAGCGTCGGCTTGGCCTTGGCCTGCTCGACCTTGTCGGGATTGGCGGCGATGATCTCGTCCACCGCCTTCTCGATGGCGCCGGTGTCAGTCACCTGCTTCAGCCCGCGCTCCTCGACCAGCCTGCGCGGGTCGCCGCCCTCGTTCCAGACGATCTCGAACAGGTCCTTGGCGATCTTGCCGGAGATCGTGCCTTCCTTGATGAGGTCGACGATCGCGCCGAGCTGGTCGGGCGAAACGGGCGTCGTTTCAATGTCTTTCCCGGATTTGTTCAGCGCGCCGAGCAGGTCGTTGATGACCCAGTTGGCCGCCGCCTTGCCGTCGCGGCCGGCCGCCACCTTCTCGTAATAGCCGGCGATCGCCTTTTCCGAGACCAGCACCGAGGCGTCGTAGGCCGACAGGCCGAGCCCGACGAACCGCGCCTTCTTCTCGTCCGGCAGCTCCGGCAGGTCGCCGGCCAGCGCGTCGACATAGGCCTGGTCGAACTCGAGCGGCAGAAGATCGGGGTCGGGGAAGTAGCGGTAGTCGTGCGCCTCTTCCTTCGAGCGCATCGATCGCGTCTCGCCCTTGCCGGGGTCGAACAGCCGCGTCTCCTGGTCGACCTTGCCGCCGTCCTCGATCAGCGCGATCTGCCGCCGCGCCTCGTATTCGATCGCCTGTCCGACGAAGCGGATCGAGTTGACGTTCTTGATCTCGCAGCGCGTGCCGAATTCGCCGCCCGGCTTGCGCACCGACACGTTCACGTCGGCGCGCATCGAGCCTTCGTCCATGTTGCCGTCGCAGGTGCCGAGATAGCGCAGGATCGAGCGCAGCTTGGTCAGATACGCTTTCGCCTCGTCAGCCGAGCGCAGGTCCGGCTTCGACACGATCTCCATCAGCGCCACGCCGGAGCGGTTCAGGTCGACGAAGCTCATCGTCGGATGTTGGTCGTGCATCGACTTGCCCGCGTCCTGCTCCAGGTGCAGCCGCTCGATGCCGATCTCGATGTCCTCGAAATTGCCCTGCCGATCCGGCCCGACCGAGACGGTGACCTTGCCCTCGCCGACGATCGGCTGCTTGTACTGCGAGATCTGGTAGCCCTGCGGCAGGTCCGGATAGAAATAGTTCTTACGGTCGAACACCGAGCGGTGGTTGATCTCGGCCTTCAGCCCGAGCCCGGTGCGGATCGCCTGCTTCACGCACTCCTCGTTGATCACCGGCAGCATGCCCGGCATCGCCGCGTCGACCAGGCTGACATTGGCGTTGGGCGCGGCGCCGAACTCGGTCGAGGCGCCGGAGAACAGTTTTGCATTCGAGGTGACCTGCGCGTGCACCTCCATGCCGATGACGATCTCCCAGTCGCCGGTGGCGCCGGAGACGAGCCGCTTCGGGTCGGGCGTGCGGGTGTCGATGATTGTCATGCCTGCCTGCAATTGTGCTGCGCTGCGGGAATCCGGTTTCGTTAGGCCAATCGACCTTTGGTGGCAAGCGATCGCGCGGTTGATCGATGTCAAGGCGTGGCGGCGCGGCGCGGCGTAGGCTGCCTTTGTCCAGCAAGGGAGGCATGCTGATGGGACTGTTCGGTTTCATCGAGCGCATTTCCGGCCGCTCGGTGCTCATGGAGGCGATGTTCGCGCGCCTCGGCGTGCGCGACTGGTTCGCGACCAGCACGAACGGCGCGCAGGCCCTGCGCCGGGCGACGCTGCGCTGCGCGGCCTGCGATCATGCGCAGGACTGCGCGGACTGGCTCGAAACGCATGACCGTGCCGATCACGCGCCCGAGTTCTGCCGCAACCGCGACCTGACGGACAGGATCGCGAAGGCGATGCGCAAGGCGTCGTAGGCGGCCCGTCCTGTCGGCCGGGCGCCTTTCGTCAGGCCGTCGCGATATATTCGCGGATCTGCTCGGCCTCGCGCTCGACGGCCTCGATGCGCCGCTTCACCACGTCGCCGATCGACACGATGCCGACGAGCTGGCCCTCGCCCTCCACCGGCAGGTGGCGGAAGCGGCCGTGCGTCATCATCTCCATCACCTCGTTGACCGTGTGCGATTCGCGGCAGACCCGCACGCCCACCGTCATCGCGGTCGAGACCGGCTTGTCGAGTGCGGCAGCCCCGGCCTCGGCCAGCGCCCGCACGATGTCGCGTTCGGAGAGGATACCGGCGGTGCGGCCGTCGCTGCGGGTCACCACCACGGCGCCGATGCGCCGTTGCGCCATCAGCCGGGTGGCTTCGGCCAGGCTCTGATCGGGCCGCATGGTCACCACGTCGCGGCCCTTGTCTTCGAGAATTGCCCTGACAGTCATTGCAACCTCCTATCGCAGGCCGCCGGCAATCCCCCTTCCCCCTGTATCGGCCTGTAGACGGATGGTGCCCTCGACCGCGGGTCTTTTCAAGGCCGCTCGGAAATCGGGGCGCGTCACGCCTCGTCGGGCGTTTCGACCGGGTCCGCCGGCGGCGCCTGCGGCCGGTCGAACAGGCGGATGCCGAAGAAGCCCACGACGAGGCCGCCGATATGGGCTTCCCACGCCACCTGCCCGTCCTCCGGCGCGCCGAAACCGAAGCCCACGAGCAGGTTGATGGCCATCCACACGCCGAGGAAGGCGACGGCCTGGCGCGAGCGGAACACGTCGGCGATGCCGACGATCGGTCCGGTGAAGGCCGGCCGGCCGGCGCTGCGGTCGATGCGGAAGACGAATCGCGCCGCCGCCCCCATCATTCCGGAGATCGCGCCCGAGGCGCCGACCAGCGGCGTCGTGCTGTCCGGATAGAGCGCGAAATGCAGCGCCACCGCGCCCAGCGCCGTCGCCGCCCAGAACAGCAGGAAGCGCACCGCCCCGATCCTGTAGGCGAGCGGCGAGCCGAAGGCGGCGAGCCACACGCAGTTGACCAGAAGGTGCACCACCCCGCCATGCAGCAGCGAGTAGGAGAACGGGCTGACGAAGGCCCAGACGTCCAGCGCGAAGCCGCCGGTATAGCGGATCGGGATGAAGGCGAGCCGCAGCACGAGGGCAAAATCCTGCTCGCCGCTGAGGAACTCGGCCCGCACGAGGTGGATCGCCGCGCAGGCCGCGATCAGCGCCAGCACCGCCGGCGCGAGATTGAACACCGGCTCGCGGCGGCCGCGGTCCGGCGGGATGTCGGCGATGTCCTGCGGGACCTGATTCGGCTCGCCGCCGGGGGGCGTCTCAGTCATGGCGGCTCCGTCGGCCGTGGGCTGCCCCGCGCTAGCAGAAGTCGGCGCAAAGAAAAAGCCGTCCAGGGTTTCCCCTGAACGGCTTGCCGAGCCCCCTGCTCACCCCATGTTCGGTGCGGTTTTGCGCTGCCTCCCGTCTTTTTCCCCCCGGTCCGGCAGCACCGCTGGACGCTCTCCTCGCACGTCCCGGACCGCCTCGCAACGTCAACCTTCCGTTAACCCTAACGGCCACGAGAAGCGTTAACAACTTACTGACGGACTGGCACGGCCCCTGCAACATCCCCCATCAATGGCCGCATGGATGATCGATTTGTCCCATGTCGGCACAGGATTCGGGGACGACAAGGGGAAGCATCGGACATGAGGAACGAGGGAACGCGAACCCTATTCCAATATTGGAACAGGTTGAGGGACGGCCGCCCGGCGCCGCGGCGCACCGAGATCGAGCCGGCCGACATCAAGTCGCTGCTGGCCGACACGTTCATTCTGGAGAGGGACGCGCGCGGGCAGGCCGTCTTCCGCCTCGCCGGCACCAGGCTGTGCGCCGTGTTCGGCCGCGAGTTGAAGGGGTTCGCCTATTCGTCGTTGTGGGCGCTGAAGGACCAGCGCGTCATCGCGCGCCTGCTCTTCGGCTCGCTGCAGCAGAACGCCGTCAACGTGGTCGACCTCACCGGCACCAGCCGCAACGGCCGCTCCAACGCCTTCGAGATGCTGGTTCTGCCGCTCGACGGCGGCGTCGACAACCCGCGCGCGCTGGGATCGCTGGTCGCGATGGACAAGCCCTACTGGCTGGGCGCCGACCCGATCATCGAATGCCGCATCGACGCGATCCGGGTGATCGACCCCGACGCCGAGCCGGTGTTCCTGAAGAACCGGCCGGCCATGCCCGTGCCGCCGCTTTCGCCGGAAGGCGAGTTCGGACCGGCCGGACCGGCCTCGGCGCGCCGCATCCGCCATCTCGTCGTGCTCGAGGGCGGCCGCGACAAATAGGGCTCTGATCGCCTTTTCGCGCCGCCTTTCAGCCACACGGCTTACTGCTTGTTAACCCACCCGGAAATAACATTCCGGTCGAATATTCGACGACCTGCAAGCGGGTCACCATTGGGAAGCAGGCGATTATGGCGTCACCGGCCGTTGATCTGGCATTCTCCAGAGCCGAGCGACGGAATTTCCAGCGCGTTCGCGTCAAGGTTCATGGCCGCTACATGCTCGAGGACCGTTCCGAGCATGCGTGCCAGGTGATCGACATGTCGCCCGGCAACGTGGCGCTGCGCTGCGACCGCCTCGGCGCGCCCGGCGAGCGCGTCATCGCCTATCTCGACCATATCGGCCGCATCGAGGGCATCGTGACGCGCCGCCTCGACGACGGCTTCGCCATGACCATCATCGCCTCGGAGCGCAAGCGCGACAAGCTCGCCGCCCAGCTCACCTGGCTCGCCAACAAGCACGAGCTGGACCTGCCCGAGGACCGCCGCCACGAGCGCATCACCCCGCGCAACCCGATCACCATGCTCAAGCTGCCCGACGGCCGGCAGTACCAGTGCCGCATCATCGACCTGTCGCTCTCCGGCGCGGCGGTCGAGCTCGAGACCAGGCCCGAGAACGGCACGCAGGTGCTGCTCGGCAGCATGCGCGGCTCCGTCGTGCGCCAGTTCGAGGACGGCGTGGCGATCGAGTTCGCCACGCTCCAGCGGCCCGAGACGCTGCAGGCCGAGTTCGCCTTCGACCACCAGGCCTGACCGGCCTTCCTCCAGCCGAATCCAAAGGCCGGCCCTCGTGGCCGGCCTTTTTCGTTCCGGCCGCGCCTTCGCCTGCTCCTGCGGCTAAATCGGCTGTCTAGCGGCCTCGCCTTCCCCTCCGCCCGTCATCCTCGGGCCTGTCCCGACGATCTGCCGCGGGTTCCGTGTCGCACGGGCGGCGTGACGGCCTTCCGTCGGGATCGCCACGAGCTACGTCACGCGACAGCCACCCGGTTTTCCCTCAAATTCTAATCAAATCCGGCTCAAAATATCGCCAAATTCATCGCGATTTTTATTCTAAATCTATTCTTGTTCAATATTGTTTTGTCTCAAGTAATACTGCGCCATTTTGCGTGGAATAAATCTGCCTCTGCCATTGTGCTGTCAAACGGGGAGACATCACAATGGGACGAAACAGGGGATTGCTGCTCGCCGCAGTAGCGGCGGCGCTCGGCCTCGGGACGGCCGGCGCGCAGGCGCAGAGCTTCATGCAGTCGGGCGCACGCACCACGCAGCCCGTGGGCCACTACGAATTCTGCCAGCGCATGCCGGCGGAGTGCGCCCAGAAGACGGCCGATCAGCCGCCGGTAGAGCTGACCCACAAGCTGTGGGCCAAGATCGTCGACGTCAACAACCTGGTCAACACGATGGTGACGCCGCGCACCGACAAGGAGATGTGGGGCGTCGAGGAATACTGGTCCTACCCGACCAGCGGCTACGGCGACTGCGAGGACTACGCGCTGGAGAAGCGCCGCCAGCTCGCCAAGGCCGGCGTGCCGTTCGGCAACCTGCTGATGACCGTGGTGCGACAGCCCAATGGCGACGGCCATGCGGTGCTGACCGTGCGGACCAGCATGGGCGACTTCGTGCTCGACAATCTGGAGCCGCGCGTTCTCGCCTGGGACGAGACGCAATACCAGTTCCTCAAGAGGCAGTCCGACCGCAATTCCGGCGCCTGGGTCGCCATCGACGACGATCGCCAGATGCTGGTCGGCAGCGTCAGGAAGAAATGACCGGCCGCTCCGGCGGCCCGGACGAAGCATAACGGAGACACGCGCGCCCCTTCTTGGGCCGTGCAAGGGACAACCCGGTCGAGTCCCCACCCTCCCCGTCCCCAACGACCGGGTTCTAGGAGCCGGCCCTCCCCAAGGGCCGGCTCCGCCACTTTTTACAGCGGCTTCAGGCCCGCCTTGAACCGCCGCGCATTGGCAACATAGTGCGCGGCCGACCGGCGCAGGCCCTCGATCGCGGCCTCGTCCAGCGTGCGCACGGCCCTGGCCGGCGAGCCGACGATCAGGCTGTTGTCGGGAAATTCCTTGCGCTCGGTCACCAGCGCGCCGGCGCCGACGAGGCTGTTCGCCCCGATCCGCGCGCCGTTGAGGATGATGGCGCCCATGCCGACCAGGCTGTTGTCGCCGATCGTGCAGCCGTGCAGCAGCGCCCGGTGGCCGATCGTGCAGCCATTGCCGATCCGCAGCCCATAGCCCGGATCGGTGTGCATGATGACGTGCTCCTGCACGTTGCTGTCGGCGCCGATCTCGATCGCCTCGTTGTCGCCGCGCAGCGCCGCGCCGAACCAGACGCCGCAATTGCGGCCGAGCTTCACGCGCCCGATCACCTGCGCGTCCGGCGCGATCCAGATCGACGCCTCGTCCTCCAGCTCCGGCGCGATGCCGTCGATGGCATAAAGCGGCATGCCAAATCTCCTCGAAATGCCCGGCCGACGGCTTCGGCGCCGCCCGCCCTTCACCGTCCGTTTACCATGATTGCCGAAGGTGGCCAGAGATTCCCGCGCCGCAGGCGCCGAGCGGAGGCTGAACGGGCGTGACGAGCACGAGCGAAACCGTCGAGGATGCGACGGTGGTCGATTCCCACCTGCTGATGCGCGTCTTCTACGCCTTCGCCGCGCTCGCGGTGCTGTCGGTGGTGATCAGCCTCGGCGGCAAGTGGGTCGGCCGCTCGATCGCCGCCGTCGGCCATACCGAGGACACCACCCCCTACCGCGTCGCCCTCGGCGACAATTTGTTGGCGATTCCCGCCAACATGATCCGCTTCGACGCCCAGCGCCATGACGGCGCGGCCCAGCGGGTCGACCTCTATGTCAAATGGCCGCGCATGACCGGCTACACAAATGCCGACCGCGACGCCTTCAACAACCGCGGCGACAGCCGCGACATCATCTTCCTGTCGGTCGAGCAGCAAGCCATGTCGCGCGACATGAGCGGCCGGCTGGAGCCGATCTACCGGCGCCTGATCGAGCTGCCCGGCGCGCCCGGCCCGTCGGCGGGCCTGCGCGTCTACGAATTCGCGCCCGATTCCGGCTACGTCAACGAATCGCTGGTGGTCGGTGAGCAGTCAGGCCACGCCCCCTTCGTCGCCCGCTGCCTGACCGGCCAGGCGGCCGCCGATTCGCTCGCGCCCTGCGAGCGCGACGTCTTCGTCGGCAAGGGCCTGAGCGTCACCTACCGCTTCCCCGGCAAGATGCTGCAGAGCTGGCAGGCGCTGGACGCGGCCGTGCTGGCGCGCACGGCGGAGTTCCTGCGATAGGGATCGTCCGGGGCGGACCGGCCTCTATTCGAGGTCGACGTCGAGGATCGCCATCGAGAAATTGTAGGACAGCTCGCCCTCTTCCTCGTCCTTGAAGATGATGCCGAGGAACTCGTCACCGACATAGAGCTCGCACGAATCGTCCTTGCGCGGGCGCGCCTTCACCTGCAGCGTCGGGTTCTTGAAGGTGCGCTTGAAATAGGCGTCGAGCTTCCTGATTTCCTCGGGCTTCAAGGTCATTTCTCCGCAAATCGCCGCCGTGGGTGGCAGCTTCTGGCATGGCCTCGAAGGCAATGTAAAGTCCGGCCGGCCCATTTCCACCGGCCGGCCGCCGGATTGCGCGATTTGGGCGAGGCGCTTGAAGACCTTTTGAAAAACCGTCAGGCCGAGGCGGAATCGAAGATGGGCGCGCAGCGGCCAAAACGGTGGCCGGGGCGAGCACTGGAGCGGAGCCGGACGCCGTTTGCAGCCCGGCCTCACGGGATTTTCAAAAGTGCCTCAATCCGTCAGGCTGGCCAGGAGCTGGTCCATGACCCGCGAGGGCTCCTCGCAGCCGGCCTCGCCGACGATGCGGGCCGGCACGCCGGCCACCGTCTTGTTGTTGGGCACCGACTTGAGCACCACCGAGCCGGCCGCCACCTTGGTGCAATGGCCGATCTCGATATTGCCGAGGATCTTGGCGCCGGCGCCGATCAGCACGCCGTGGCGGATCTTGGGATGGCGGTCGCCGCCGGCCTTGCCGGTGCCGCCGAGGGTGACCCCGTGCAGCATCGACACGTTGTCCTCCACCACCGCCGTCTCGCCGACGACGAGGCCGGTCGCATGGTCGATGAAGATGCCGCGGCCGAGCCGCGCGGCCGGATGGATGTCGGTCTGGAACACGGAGGACGAGCGGCTCTGGAGATAGAGCGCGAAGTCCTTGCGGCCGGCGTTCCACAGCCAGTGCGCCAGCCGGTGCGTCTGGATCGCGTGGAAGCCCTTGAAATAGAGGATCGGCATCAGGAAGCGGTCGCAGGCCGGATCGCGGTCGTAATAGGCCTGGATGTCGACCCGCACGACAGAAGCCCATTCGGGCACCTCGTGCTGCATCTGGGCGAACATCTGCCGGATCAGGTCGGCGCTCACGTCGCCATGGTCGAGCCGTTCCGCGATGCGGTGGATGACGGACGTCTCCAGCGATTCGTGGTTGAGCACGCTCGAATAGAGGAACGCCGCCAGCAGCGGGTCGTTCGCCACCGCCTCGGCGGCTTCCGCCCGCACCCTGCTCCAGATCGGATCGACCGGCTGCAAATTGCCGGCCTTCGCTGCGCTTTGCCTGTTCACGTACATGCCCCGCTTCGGGTTCCGCTTGCGCCACCCGGCGACGACGGTACATAGCGTCGCCCATGCCGTCGGCCAGTGGGGGCGGAACTTATTCCAGAACGCCCCCCAGTTGAACCGAAATTTCCTCAAGGGACCGTCAACGGAGTTGATCATGCCTTCGCCCAGCCCCGCCGCCGGCCTCGCGCTCGCCGTCGCCGACGGCGTCGCCACCCTCACCTTCGACCGGCCGCAGCGGAAGAACGCCCTGACGGCGCAACTGTGGGCCGACCTCGCCGCGCTGGTGGCGCAGGCGCCGGCGCGGGGCGCCCGCGTGCTCGTGCTGCGCGGCGCCGGCGGAGACTTCTGCGCCGGCGCCGACATCTCCGTGTTCGACACGGTGCGCCGCGATGCAGGCACCGCGCGCGCCTACGAGGCGACGAACTCGGCCGCCTTCGCCGCGATCCGCGACCTCGCGATCCCCACCGTCGCCGCGATCCGCGGCATCTGCTTCGGCGGCGGCTTCGGCATCGCGGCCGCCTGCGACATCCGCATCGCCGCCGACGACGCGACCTTCTCCGTGCCGGCCGCCCGCCTCGGCCTCGCCTATCCGCACGACGCCATGGCCGACATCGTGCGCGCCTGCGGCCCGCAGATGGCGAAGCTGCTCACCTTCGGTGCCGGCCGCATCGACGCCGCGCGTGCGCTCGGCGCGGGCTTCCTCGCCGAGGTCGTGCCCGCCGCCGCGCTGGATGCCCATGCGGCCGGGCTCGCGGCGGCCATCGCGGCAAACGCGCCGCTGTCGGTGCGCGCCTCCAAGGCCGCGATCCGCGCCGTGCTGACCGGCGACCCGGCCGACGCCGAGGCGGCCCGCGCGCTGGGCGCTGCGACCTTCGACAGCGCCGACTACGCCGAGGGCCGCGCCGCCTTCCGCGACAAGCGCCAGCCGCGCTTCACCGGCAGGTAGCTGCCAACTGGCGGCAGGAGCCTGGCCGCCGCCCCATTGATCGGCGTGCCGTTTTCGGGTGGAACTTCGCCGTTCCAACCCGCATGGCGGCGACATGACCCAGACGATCCCCAACCGGCAGGCGCGCCGCTTCTTCATGCAGCGGCAGGGCCTCGCCGAGCCGCCCGCGCGCCGCTGGGGCACGGCCGGCCTCTACGACGCCATCGAGCGGCTGGGCTTCGTCCAGGTCGACAGCGTCAACGTGCTGGAGCGCGCCCACCACCACATCCTCTACGCCCGCAACCAGACCTACCGGCAGGGCCACCTCTCCCGTCTCGTCGAGAAGGAGCGCCTGCTCTTCGAGAACTGGACGCACGACGCCTCGGTCATCCCCAGCGCCCTGTTCCCCTACTGGCGCCACCGCTTCGCGCGCGAGAGGGTGCGGCTGCGCACGCGCTGGAAGGACCATTTCGGCCACGACAGCTTCGACGACGACCTCGACCGCGTCCGCGACCACGTCGCCCGCGACGGCCCGGTCATGGCGCGCGACTTCGAGGGCGACAAGCCGAGCACCGGCTGGTGGGACTGGCACCCGTCCAAGGCCGCGCTCGAATATCTGTGGCGCACCGGCGAACTGGCCATCGCCCGCCGCGAAGGCTTCCAGAAGGTCTACGACCTCGCCGAGCGGGTCATCCCGGCCGAGCATTTTTCGCGCGCAGTCAGCCGCGAGGACTATGTCGACTGGGCCTGCCGCAGCGCGCTGGAGCGCCTCGGCATGGGCACGCGCGGCGAGATCGCCGCCTTCTGGGCGCTGCTGTCGCCCGAGGAGGTCGAGACGTGGCTGTCGGACCATCGCGGCGAGCTGGAGAGCCTGCGCGTCGAGCCGGCCGACGGCGCCAAGCCGCAGGCCACCTTCGCCTTCGCCTTCGCCGGCACGGCGGATGCGATCGCGGCCGCCCCGCCGCCGCCCGCCCGGCTGCGCGTGCTCAGCCCCTTCGACCCGCTGCTGCGCGACCGCAAGCGCGCCGAGCGCCTGTTCGGCTTTTTCTACCGCATCGAGATCTTCGTGCCGGAGGCCAGGCGCAAATACGGCTACTACGTCTTCCCGGTGATGCGCGGCGACGCCGTCATCGGCCGCATCGACATGAAGGCCGACCGCGAGGCCGACCGGCTCGCCGTGCGCGCCTTCTGGCCCGAGCCGCGCGTGCGCGTCTCGCAGGCGCTGCTGGCGCAGCTCGACGCCGAGCTCGACCGCATGCGCCGCTTCGCCGGCGTCGCCACGGTCTCCTTCGAGGACGGCTGGCTGCGCGAGGCTTGAGCAGGTCGCTCAGAGTGGGTGCGCGGCCAGGAACTCCAGCACCTTCGCCTTGAAGGTGC
>JAFKJY010000100.1 GCA_017305835.1 Hyphomicrobiales bacterium | reverse complement strand
TCGGATTCCGGGGGGGCAAAACCGTCCTGCAACTCGTGCAGGAAGCAGGGCGGCGAGGCATATTGCCCGAAATCGTCCGTCTCGCCGCTCATGGGTGTTCCTCCGCCGATGTGCCGAAGAACGGATAGCACGGCGCGACGGCGGGCGATCGCCCGATTGCGACGCGACGGGGCGTATGCCCGGCCCGCCGGGGGCGGGCCGGAGCCGGGATCAGCTCAGCATGGTCTTGACGATGCCGCTCGCCTTGCCGAAGTCCATCTGGCCGGGATACTTGGCCTTGAGCGTCAACATGCAGCGGCCGATGTCGCGCAGGCCGTCGGCGCCGACCTCCTCGATCACCTGTTTGCAGACGCGACGGACGTCGTCCTCGCCGAGCTGCTGCGGCAGGAAGCGCTTGATGATCTCGATCTCGGCGCGCTCCTCGTCGGCGAGCTCGACGCGGCCGCCTTCCTCGAACAGGCGCGCGGACTCCTCGCGCTGCTTGACCATCTTGGACAGTATGCCGACGATCTCGTCGTCGCCGACGGGGTCCTTCGAGGCGCCCCGGTTGGCGATGTCGCGGTCGTGGATGGCGGCCAGAATCAGCCGCAGCGTCGAGACGGCGCGCTTGTCCTGCGCCTTCAGAGCGGTCTTCAATGCCTCGGTGAACTTCTCGCGCATGGCCTTCAATCTCCCAGCCCGTTACAGGATAGCGCCGACGCAGCACTATCGCAAACCGTTCCCGGTTCGCTAAGATGCTGTTTTTGCAGGATAAAATATTTCCCGGCCGGTCCCACCCCGGTTCATTGACCGGATCGGCCGGCTGGCCTATTGTCCGCGCCCTGCAAGGACATTATCTGTGCGCGCAAGCTTCGGGATCCGTTCCCGGGGCGCGCAGTTTCCGGCGCATCATGTGGCTCCGGACACGCCCTGCTTCAAGGGCCCCCTGATAGACGGAGTGTCGCCATGACCGCCAAGACCGCGCCCTGGGGCGCAACCCGGCCAACCGCCCTGCTGGTGCTCGCGGACGGCACCGTCATCGAGGGCAAGGGGCTCGGCGCGACCGGATCGGCCGTCGGCGAGGTCTGCTTCAACACGGCGCTGACCGGCTACGAGGAGATCCTGACGGACCCCTCCTACGCCAGCCAGATCGTCACCTTCACCTTCCCGCATATCGGCAATGTCGGCACCAACGAGGCCGACATCGAGGACCTGAACCCGGCGGCGCGGGCGGGCGCGGTGGGCGCGATCTTCCGCGCCGACGTGACCGACCCCTCGAACTACCGCGCGGCCGCGCATCTGGAAGAGTGGCTGAAGCGGCGCGGCATCGTCGCCATGAGCGGCATCGACACGCGCGCGCTGACTGTGCTGATCCGCGAGAAGGGCATGCCCAACGCGGTGATCGCGCATGCGCGCGACGGCGTCTTCGACGTCGAGGCGCTGAAGCGGCAGGCGGCGGGCTGGTCGGGCCTCGTCGGCCTCGACCTCGCCAAGGAGGTGACGTCGGGCCAGTCGTCGACCTGGACCGAGACGCCGTGGGTGTGGAACGAGGGCTACGGCGCGCAGGCCGAGCCGACCATGCACATCGTGGCGATCGACTACGGCGTGAAGCGCAACATCCTGCGGCTGCTCGCGGGGCTGGGCGCCAAGGTGACGGTGGTGCCGGCGCAGACGCCGGCCGAGGACATCCTGGCCATGCGGCCGGACGGCATCTTCCTGTCCAACGGCCCCGGCGACCCGGCCGCGACCGGCGTCTATGCCGTGCCGGTCATCCAGGAGCTGCTGGAGACCGAGATCCCGATCTTCGGCATCTGCCTCGGCCACCAGATGCTGGCGCTCGCCGTCGGCGGGCAGACGGTGAAGATGCACCAGGGCCACCACGGCGCCAACCACCCGGTGAAGGACCACACGACCGGCAAGGTCGAGATCGTGTCGATGAACCACGGCTTCGCGGTGGACGGCGATTCGCTGCCCGAGGGCGTCGAGGAGACGCATGTCTCGCTGTTCGACGGCTCGAACTGCGGCATCTCGCTGACCGGCCGGCCGGTGTTCTCGGTGCAGCACCATCCCGAGGCCTCGCCGGGCCCGCAGGATTCGCACTATCTCTTCCGCCGCTTCGCCAACCTGATCCGCGAGCGGCAGGGCGAGCCCGCGCTCGCCGAGCGCTGAGGCTGCCGGTAAAGGCCGAAAACCTCCGCTCCGTCATCCTCGGCCTTGTGCCGAGGATCTACGATCGTTCGATCAATCGACAGGTTGCAGATCCTCGGGACGAGCCCGAGGATGACGGCAGCGCGTAAGGCGAGGTTCGTCGGCAGTCCGAGCGCGGACCGTGAGGCCTTCAGCCCTCAGACGTCTTCTCCGCCAGATCGCCGTTCATGGCGTCGGCGAGCTTGCGCATCAGCCGCACCAGCTCGTCGACCTCGCGCGGCTGCCATGACGACAGGACGGCGCCGGCGACGCGCTCGCGCGCGGCGTCGAGGCTGTCGGTCATCGCCCGGCCGCGCGGCGTCACGATCGCCTCGCGCAGCCGCCGGTCCTTCTCCGCGTGCCGCCTCTCGACGAGGCCCAGGCTCTCCAGCTTCGCCACCTGCCGGCTGACGGTCGTGTAGTCGCGGCCGGCCCGCTCGGCCAGATCGACGACGCCGATCGGCCCGAACCGGCGGATGCCGACCAGCAGCGGGAACAGCGCCCGGTCCAGCCGGACGCCGGCCTCGCGGAGCAGGACGTCGTCGCGCTGCGGCCGGTTCATCGCGCTGACGATGTCGAGCAGGGCGGCGTGGAGGGCGCGGACGGCCCCGGCATTATGTGTATTTTGCATGTTTTTCCTTGACGCGTCGGCCGGTGCGGGAATATGTGCATATTGCATATATCCGGCCGGCTGCACAGCGGCGAGACAGGGAGAACGAGCATGAAGGCAGCGATCGTGAGCCGGCCCGGTCAGGCGGCGCCCGTCTACGCGGATGCGCCGGAGCCGGTGGCTTCGGCAGGCGAAGCGCGCATAAGGGTGACGGCCGCGGCGCTCACCCAGGTGGCGCGCAGCCGCGCGGCAGGCGCGCATTACAGCGCGTCCGGGCAGTTCCCCTTCGTGGCCGGCGTCGACGGGGTGGGGCGGCTGGACGACGGGCTGCGCGTCTACTTCGCCCTGCCGCAGCCGCCCAACGGCGCCATGGCCGAATGGACGGCTGCGCGGGAGGCGCTGTGCGTGCCGCTTCCCGACGCGCTCGACGACGTGACGGCGGCGGCGATCGCCAATCCGGGCATGTCGTCCTGGGCGGCGCTGACGGAGCGCGCGCGGCTGAAGGGCGGCGAGACGGTGCTGGTCAACGGCGCGACGGGGATCGCCGGACGGCTCGCCGTGCAGATTGCGAAGCATCTCGGCGCGGGCAGGGTGGTCGCCACCGGGCGTGACCGCGTGGCACTCGGCGAGCTCGCCGCGCTGGGCGCGGACGAGACGATCCCGCTCGCCGGCGACGGCGACGCGCTGGAGGACGCCTTCAAGCGGCAGTTCGCGTGCGGCGTCGACGTGGTGGTCGACTATCTGTGGGGCGAGAGCGCGCGGCGCCTGCTGATCGCCGGGGCGAAGGCCGGCGCGGACGCCGTGCCGATCCGCTTCGTGCAGGTCGGCTCGGCCAGCGGCGACGAGATCTCGCTGCCGAGCGCGGTGCTGCGCGCCTCGGCGATCGAGCTGATGGGCAGCGGCATCGGCAGCATCCCGCTCGACCGCTTCGTCGCGTCGGTCGCCGCCCTGCTCGAGGCGGCTGCGCCGGCCGGACTGAAGGCCGCCGCCCGCGCCGTGCCGCTGGCGCAGGTGGAGGAGGCATGGGGCGCGCAGGACCGCCGCGCCCGCATCGTGCTCGTTCCCTGAGGCCCAGGCCTCACCCTGGCCGTTACGCCGCCTCGGCCGGTTCTCGGGCCGCGATGGAAAGACGCAATCCCATCGCCTCAAGGACCGTGGCGACGGTCGCGAGGGAGGGATTCCCCTTTTCGCTTAGGGCCTTGTAGAGACTTTCGCGGGACATGCCCGTCTTCCTGGCGATTTCGGTCATGCCGTGGGAGCGGGCCACGTCGCCAAGCGCCTTGCAGAGAAAGGGTACATCGCCTTCCTCCATGACGGCATCGAGGTAGGCGAGAATGTCTTCCTCGGTCTTGAGGTGTTCGGCGACGTCCCACTTCCTGGTCGTGATTGCCATTTCAGACCTTCCTTTGCGATTTCGAGCGCTCGCTTGATGTCGCGATCCTGACTGTCTTTGTCGCCGCCGCACAGAAGGATCACCACCACGTCGCCGCGCTTCAAAAAATAGACGCGGTAGCCGGGTCCGTAGTCGATGCGAAATTCGCCAATGCCGTTGAAGAACCTGGCATCGCCGAGGTTCCCGAACTCGATGCGGCTGATGCGTACCTGAATATGCATCTTCGCCCTGCGATCACGAAGCCCGTCAAACCACGTGTCGAAAACGTTGGTTGTGACGACTTCGATCATGGCCACTTGTATCCTATGGGATACGGTTTGGCAAGGCTCTACACCTCGGGCCGTCAGGCCGACGCCTTGGCGTGGGCTTCGGCTGCGGCGGCGCCTTCGTCTTCGCGCACGAAGGCGAGCAGCACGCCGCCGACAACCAGGAAGGCGAGGATGACGTAGATGGCGAGCCGCATGCCGGCCTGCTCGGCCGAATGGGCGTTGAGGCCGTGGGCGGCATACCAGGCCGCGCCGTCGGCCGCCGCCAGCCCGAACAGGAACGGGCCGACGACCGAGGAGGAGCGGCCGGCGACGGCGAACAGGCCGAAGAACTCGCCGCTGCGGCCGGCCGGCACCAGCTTGGCCACCATCGAGCGGCTGACCGACTGCAAGCCGGCGATGGCGAAGCCGGCGACCGAGCAGATGACGTAGAACATCGCCGGATCGCCGTTGACGGCGAGCCAGAGGACGGCGCCGATCATCACCACCAGCGACAGGCCGAGCGCGCTCTTGGCGCTCATGCGGTCGGTCATGCGGCCGAAGGCCCAGGCGCCGGCGACATTGGTCAACTGGACGAGGATGATCAGGACGATCAACTGGTCGCGGGCGAAGCCGTAGAGCACGGCGCCGATGATCGCGGCGAAGTCGAGCGCGATCATCACGCCGTCGTTGAACAGGATGAAGGCGACCATGAACTTCACGTATTCGCGGTGGTCGCGCAGGCGGCGGATCGTCGACCAGAGCTGGCGGAAGCCGATGGTCCACACGCTCTCGCCGGGCGCGAGCGGCCTGGGCCTGGCCTTCTCCTCGACGAAGAAGAACAGCGGCAGCGCGAAGGCGAGATACCAGACCGCGGTGATGACCATCGTCAGCCGCAGCACGAAATTGCCGCCGACGAGCACCACCAGCGGCAGCACGACGGCGAGGCACAGCACGCCGCCGAGCGAGCCGATCGCCCAGCCACGGCCCGAGACGCTGCCGAGCTCAGAGCGCGGCGCGATCTCGGGCAGCAGCGCGTCGTAATAGACCTGCGCGGCGCGGTAGCCGATCTCGGCCAGGATGAAGAACAGCATGCCGGTGAAGACGTCGCCATTGCCGACGAAGAACAGGCAGCCGGTGAAGGCGACGGAGATGGCCGTGAAGATCGCCAGCATGCGCTTCTTCACCGCCAGCCGGTCGGCGACGGCGCCGAGCACCGGCGAGATGAAGGCCGTCACCAGCATGGCGGCGGCGACCGCGATGCCCCACAGGCGCGAGCCTTCGGCACCGCCGACGACGCCGTCCTTGAAATAGGCCGAGTAGATGGCGAGCAGCACCACCGCCGCATAGGCCGAATTGCCGAAATCGTAGAGATACCAGGCGGTGCGCTGGCCGCGCTCGCTGCGGAAGAACTGGCCCATCGTCTCGCTGCCTTTCCTCGGTCCCGCGCCCCGGGCGACATGCTTGAAGCGCGTCGCGTCGAACCGGAATCATGCGACGCGCTTCAAGCCTTTCTTCTTGCGCATGTCGTCATCCCGAAACCGGTACCCACTTTCGGGCGACATGCTCTATCACATGCCCCGCATGCCGTCCTGCTCGAAGGGGAAGGCGGCGACGGCCTCGGCCGCCTCGCGCACGGCCGGGTCGTCGGAATAGACGCCGCGGCCGGCGGGCGGGATGAGGGCGGCCACGGCGCGCATGATCTCGCCGGTGACGGCGTCGATGCCGGCGCGGCGCGCGGCGGGGTCGGGGGAGATCGCGAACGGGCCGATCGGCCGGCCGATCACGATGCGCAGGCGCGGCCGGCGCTCGCGGAACAGGCCGGTGAAGCCGTCGAGCCCGACCGGCACGACCCGAACCTGCGATTCGACCGCGAGATAGGCCGCGCCGGGCCGGCCGGGCCGCAGCGTCGCCGCCCAGGAGCCGCCCTCGGGGAACAGTGCGACGATGCCGCCCTGCTCCAGCACGCCGAGGGCCGAGCGCAGCGTCGAGCGCGAATAGCCGCCGCGGAAGGCGGGGAAATAGCCCCACAGATGCGGGATGAAGCGGACGATCCACGGCGCGTTGACGAAGCGGAAGCCGCCGATGAACTCGACCTGCCGGCGCGGCAGCACGAGCAGCGCGACCGGGTCGGCGAAGTGGAAATGGTTGGCGACGAGGATGACCGGGCCGGCGGCCGGGATGTTGTCGCGGCCGGTCACCTCCAGCCGGCCGACCAGCGCAAAGGCGATGCGCGCCAGCGCCTTCAGCACGAAGCGGACGACGCGGCGGCGCGGATAGGGCACCGCGCCGGCGTCGCGGTTCATGTCGTGCTGGTCGTCCAATGTACGGGTCCCGCGGCGGCGGCCGTTTGCGAATGAGGCGGCGGCATGATGGCCGCAGGGGGGCCGTCATGCAAGCGGGGAGGGAGGGGCAGCGGCGGTCGGCGGGCAATCGTCTATAAGAGTTGCGCGGCTCGACCCTCACCCCTGACCCCTCCCCGCAAGGGGGAGGGGGAGGGGGACGCCGTCGTCGGCTTCCCGCTAGAGCGGTTCCGGTTTTCACGGAATCGGCAGAACCGCTCTATCTCTTTGTTCGAGCCGCATTTGCGGACGCAAAACCGCTTCGCACTTTGCTGGAAATGCTCTAGTCGTCGATCTCGAAGCTGACGTTCACGTCGACGTGGTAGGTGTTCTCGCCGGCCTCGATCGGCACGGCGGTGGCGCCGGCGTCGCGGAACGCCTTGGCCTGCATCGGCATCGGCGCCGGCATGGAGGACTCGGTGATCAGCAGCACCTTGCCCAGCCTGACGCCGGCGGCCTCGGCCAGCGTGCGGGCCTTGGCGACGGCGTCGGCGACGGCCTTGCGGCGCGCCTCGTCGAGCGCCGGGGCGGGGTTCTCGTTGTCGAAGCTGATGCCGCCGCCCTGGTTGACGCCGAGGGTGACCGAGCGGTCGATGAGTTCGCCGAGCTTGGCCAGGTCGCGCACGCGCACCGACAGCGAGTTGGTGACGGCGTAGCCGACGAGCTTGGGCTGCTGGGTGCCGTCATTGTCCTTGGGATAGACGTAGCGCGGCTCGATGTTGAGGCCGGAGGTCTGCAGGTCGCGGCTCTCGACGCCGGCCGCCTTCAACGCGGCGATCACGTCGGCCGCGGCCTTGCTGGCGTCGTCCATGGCGGCGCGCGCGGTGTCTGCCTCGCGGCGGATCGACAGGCTGAGCCAGGCCCTGTCGGGCGCGAGCGCCGCCTCGCCCTGGCCGGAGACGGAGATCTGCGGCACGGGGCGCGCATCGTCGGCGCGCGCGGCGAGCGGCAGGGCGAGGGTGGCGGCAAGGGCCAGCGGCAGCAGTCTCGTCATCGATGTCTCCATTCTTCGCGTTCGTCGCGCCCGCCCCGCCTCGGGCGCGGGCCGGCGCGGTCACCATACAGGCGCCGGCCGCCCTAGGGGAGGAATGTGGGCCGATTGCGGCGCTGCTTGTCTCCCCCCGCAAAAGAAACTAAGTCAGCCGGCGTGGGGCCTGTAGCTCAATGGTCAGAGCCGGCGGCTCATAACCGCTTGGTTGCAGGTTCGAGTCCTGCCAGGCCCACCAATAAGCGTTTGTTTTTTGCCTATTCGTCGAGTTTATGCGAAGCGGCATGCTGCGAGACCGCCTGAGCGGATAAGGCTTCAGGATTCGGCTGTGACCGTTGCGCGGACCGCGTCAACTATTTTTGAACCAGCAGCTCGAAAGGCCGGTTGTAGAGGATGTCCTCGACGACCTCGCGCGGGATCGGCAGCGGCATCTTCAGGTCGGAGATGGCGAGGAAGGCTTCGATGTCCTGCCTGGGCGTGAAGGAGGGGAAGTCGGAGCCGTAGAGGAGCCGGCCGGTCACCCGGCCCTCGATCGCCAGCCGCAGCCCGGTGTAGAGCTGCCAGGTCTTGATCGGCAGGGTCGAGACGTCGGCATAGACGTTCGGGTTCTTCATCATCAGCTCGACGAGCTCGTTCATCCACGGCTTGCCGAAATGGGCGAGCAGGAACTTCGTGCCGCGGAACTCGCGCGCCACCTTGTCGATCAGGCTGGGGCTCGCTACCTCCAGATGTCCGTCCGGCGCGAACACGCTCGCCTGATGGAACATCACGAAGATGCCGAGGTCGGCCGCCGTGCGGTAGATCGCGTAGGCCTCCTCCGAATGCGGATGGAAGCCCTGGTAGGGCGGCGAGATCTTGACTCCGCTCAGGCCCCACTCCTTCACCGCGTCGCGCAGGCGCTGCGGCGCGCCGGCCTGGGTCGGGTCGACGCTGCCGACGCCGATGGCGCGGTCCTTGTGGGCGTGCAGATATGTGCCGATGAAGTCGTTGGGGATGTGCATCCCCATCATCGCGATCTGCAGGCCGACGACGGCGAAATGCGAGGCGCCGGCCTCGTCCATCGCCTGGATGTGCGCCTCCGGCGTGGCGACGCCGAAGGCTTCCTTGCCGACGAGCTCCAGCCCGCGCCGCGTCCACACCGGACCGCAATGCTCGGGCAGGTAGATGTGGGTGTGCCAGTCGGTGAAGGGACGGCGTGTCATTTGCGCGCCTTCTCCGGCACGACGGCGATGGCGTCGATCTCAACGCGGCAGTCGCCGGCGATGCCGACCACGAAGGTGCAGCGGGCCGGATAGGGGCCGGGGCCCATCACCTCGGTATAGGCCTCCCAGAACTCGCGCCGGTAGGAATCGTCGGACAGGTAGCAGGTGACCTTGACGATGTCGCGCAGCGTGCACCCGGCGGCCGCGATCACGTCCTCGATCTCCTTGAGCGCGAGCCGGGTCTCGTCGGCGATGGTGACGGCCTCAGGCAGCCGTTTCAGCGTGTTGAGGTCGAGCGCCATGCCGCCGGCGAAGACGAAGCCGTTGGCGACGGCCCCGGGGTTGAGGCCGTATTTCTCGTAGGGGTCGTTGCGCGGATTGAGATACTGGATCGGCATCGGTGGACCTCGTTGCGGTTGGATGGTTGGGGCGGCTTGGCTGGCGGTCGGAAACCGGGGCGGCGCCTGTCCAGACGCTTTCCGATGGCTTTCGATATTTCATACCAATGAGTAAATTAAACACATATCGCAGTCAACAAACGGTCTGCATGCGCGGCGGCGCTCAGTCGCCGGAAAAGACCGGCTTGCGCTTCTCGAGCAGCGCCGAGACCGCCTCGCGGTGGTCGCCGGTCGCGTGGCAGAGCGCCTGGTAGGCGCCGGATAGCTCCAGCGTCTGCGCCAGCGTCATCGTCGCCGCCTCGCGCAGCAGCCGCTTGGTCAGCCGCACGGCGTACGGCGGCTGCGCCGCGATGCGGCCGGCCATGGCGACGGCCGTCTCCACCAGCGCCTCGTCGTCGACGACCTTGCTGACCAGCCCGATGCGCAGCGCCTCGTCGGCGCCGACCGTGTCGCCGGTCAGCGCCATCTCGCTCGCCTTGGCGAAGCCGACGATGCGCGGCAGCAGCCAGGCGCCGCCGTCTCCCGGCACGATGCCGACCCGCACGAAGCTCTCGGCGAACTGCGCCGAGCGGCCGGCGATGCGGATGTCGCACATCAGCGCGAGGTCGCAGCCGGCGCCGATCGCGTGCCCGTTGACGGCCGCGATCACCGGCAGTTCCAGCGCCTCGAAGGCGAGCGGCAGGCGCTGGATGCCCTGTTTGTAGTTGAAGCGGGTGCGCGCCGGCAGCGCGTCGGCCAGCCCCTGACCGGGGCCCATCTTCTTGACGTTGCCGCCGGCCGAGAACGACTTGCCCTCGCCGGTGAGCACGATGGCGCGCACCGCCGTGTCGGCCTGGGCCGCGTCGAGCGCGTCGAGGATCGCCTCGACCATCGGCATGTCGGAGATCGCGTTGCGCGTCTCCGGGTCGTTGAGCTTCATCAGGAGGACGCCGCCCTCCAGCTTTTCCGTCAGCACCAATGCCATGTCGTCTCCTTTCAGCGCAGGCCGAGGCCGCGGGCGATGATACCGCGCAGGATCTCGCGCGTACCGCCCCGCAGCGAGAAGCTGGGGGCCGCCGTCAGCACGCGCGCGAATGTCGCCACGAAGGCCTCGTCCTCCTGGTCGCCGATCCCGGCCGGCACGAGGCTGCGCGCGATCTCGGGAATCTCCTGCTCCAGCAGCGTGCCGAGGTCCTTGACGATGGTCGCCTGCAGCGCCGGATTCTCGCCGCGCGCCAGCATGCCGGCGATCGAGCGCGACATGTGGCGCAGCACCATGAGATGCGCGGCGAGCCGCCCCACGGCCCGCTTCGCCTGTCGGTCGGGCGCGGCTTCGAGGACGCGCATGAGCTCGATCATCAGCGCGAAGGCGGAGAGGAAGCGGTCGGGCCCGGAGCGCTCGAAGGCGAGCTCGCTCATCACCTGCCGCCAGCCGTCGCCCTCGACGCCGATCAGCGCGCCGGCCGGGACAAACACGTCCTCGAAGGCGACCTCGTTGAAATGGTGCTCGCCGGCGAGGTCGATGATCGGGCTGATGCGGACGCCCGGCGTCTTCAGGTCGATCAGGAGCTGGCTGGTGCCGCCGTGGCGATCCTCCGCCGCGCCGGTGCGACAGAACAGGATCATGTAGTGCGCCTTGTGCGCATAGGTGGTCCACAGCTTGGTGCCGTTGATGCGGTAGCCGCCGTCGACCGGCTGGGCGCTGGTGCGGGCGGCGGCGAGGTCGGATCCACTGCCGGGCTCGGACATGCCGATGCAGAAATAGGTCTCGCCGGCAGCGATCCCAGGCAGGACGGCGCGGCGCTGCGCCTCGGTGCCGAAATGCAGGATCAGCGGCGCCGACTGCCGGTCGGCGATCCAGTGGGCAGCGACCGGCGCGCCGGCGGCGAGCAGTTCCTCGACCACGACGTAGCGCTCGAGCGGAGACCGCTCGTGCCCGGCATAGGCCTTCGGCAGGGTCATGCCGAGCCAGCCGCGCGCGCCCAGCCGCCGCGAGAATTCCGGGTCGTGGCCGTTCCAAGAGCGGGCGCGGTCGAAGGCCGAATAGCCGGCCGGCAGCGCCTCGCCGAGGAATTCGCGCACCTCGGCGCGCAGCGTGCGATAGGGGGCCTCGCCGGGCGGCGGGGCGAAGGGGATGGCGTTCATGCGGCCTCTCCGGTCGGGCGCGTGATCTCCTGCCAGAGCGCGGCGGCACCGCGCGCGAACAGGCGCTCGCCGAGTATCTCGGACCAGCCCGCCTCGCTGCCGTGCTCGTCGCGCCAGCTCCACAGGCGGCGAGTGAACATGTGCAGCTCGTATTCCTGCGTGAAGCCGATGGCGCCGTGGACCTGATGGGCGAGACCGGCGATGCGGCCGGCCGCCTCGCCGCATCTCACCTTGGCGGCCGCAGCCTTCGCGAGGAAGCCGTCCGGGTCTGTGGCGGCGAAGGGGATCGCCTCGGCCGCCATGTCTGCCGCCGCGCCCATGGCCGCGGCTTCCGACGCGATGACGGCGATGTGGTGCTGGATCGCCTGGAATTTGCCTATCGGGCGGCCGAACTGGACGCGCTCGTTGGCATAAGCCACCGTCAGGTCGAGCGCGGTCTGCGCCGCACCGGCCATCTGTGCTGCCGCCAGCACGGCCCGCAGCCCGCGCAGTACAGCAGGATCGACGGTCAGCGCCCACCGGCCGGACGCGGCGGCAGTGGTCGTCAGCGTGTCGCGCGGCTCGCCCGCGATGTTGGCTCCCGGCTCGACCGCGAAGGGGGCGGGGACGGTCTCGATCCAGCCGTCGCCGACAACCACCAGCGCGGCCGCCGCGCGGCCGAAGGCGACGGCGCGGAAGCGCGCTCCGGGTGCGCAGCCGGTGGTGCCGGAAGGCGCCGTGACGACCGCCAGCGGGCCGGATAGGAAATCCGCGCCGGCCTGCGCCAGCAGGAGGCTGGCCAGCATCGTGTCGGCCAGCGGCGCGGCGATCGCCTGCGCACCGGCGACGCGCAGGATGGCGCAGGCATCGGCGGCCTCGAGCCCGATGCCGCCCAGCGCCTCCGGCACCAGCGCCAGCGGGATGCCCATTTCCTCGACCGCGGCCCATAAGCCGGGGTCGAGCGCGGGCGCCTCGGTCGGCCGGCCCCTGTGCTCGCGGAAGAGCCGCGACACCATATCCGTGATCATGTCCGACATGGGTGGACGTTCGCTCCTTTCCGCCGGCCGGCGCTCCCAGCGCTGGCCCCGAATCCCTCAGAGCCTCTCGATGATGGTAGCAGTCGCCAGGCCGCCGGCGCAGCACATCGTCTGCAATCCGTAGCGGACGTTGCGGCGTTCCATCTCGTGGAGCAGCGTGGTCATCAGCCGCGTGCCGCTGCAGCCGAGCGGATGGCCGAGCGCGATCGCGCCGCCATTGACGTTCAGGCGCTCGGGATCGGCGCCGGTCTCGCGCAGCCACATCAGCGGGATCGGGCCGAAGGCCTCGTTGACCTCGAAGAGATCGATGTCGTCGAGCTGCAGGCCTGCTCGGTCCAGCACGGCCTTCGTCGCCGCGACCGGGCCGGTCAGCATCAGCGTCGGGTCCGAGCCGACGGTGAGGCCGGCGACGACGCGGGCGCGCGCCCTCAGCCCGTCGCGGGCGGCGCGTTCGGCTGACGCGAGCAGCAGCGCCGAGGCGCCGTCGGCGATCTGCGAGGAATTGCCGGCCGTGCAGACGCCATCCTCGCAGAAGCTCGGCTTCAGCGAGGCGAGCTTGTCGCGCGCGGTGCCGTGCCGCACCGTCTCGTCCAGCGTGACGGGCTCGGCTGCGCCGCCTTCGGCCGGCTCGGCCCAGTCGGCGAGCGGCACGGGGCAGATCTCGCGCTCGAACACGCTGGCCGACTGGGCAGCGATCGCGCGGGTGTGGCTCTGCATGGCGAAGTCGTCGACAGCCTCGCGCGAAAAGCCCCATCTGCCGGCAATGCGCTCGGCCGCCTCGCCCTGCGGGATCATCTCGTGGCGGTCGCGCAGGACCGGGCCGAAGGCGTCGCCGTGGATCGAGCGGTTCGAGCCCATCGGCACGCGGCTCATGTTCTCGGCGCCGCCGACGCACAGGAGATCGGCCTGGCCGGAGGCGATCATCGCCGCGCCGAGATGCACGGCCGCTTCCGCCGAGCCGCATTTGCGGTCGATGGTGACGCCGGGCACGTGGTCGGGCCAGCCGGCCGACAGAAGCGAGGTGCGGGCGATGTTGGCGCTCTGCTCGCCGACCTGGGTGACGCAGCCGAAGACCACGTCCTGCACCTGCTCCGGCGCGACGCCGGCGCGCTGGACGACGGCGTTCAGCGCCACCGCGCCGAGATGGTCGGCGCGCACGCCGGCGAACTTGCCGCGGAACCGGCCGACCGGCGTGCGGACGGCCTCGACGATGACGACTTCCTGAAGCAACTGCCTCTCCCCGCTCAGCCCGTGGTGCCGACGCGGCGGCGTTCCTGCTCGTCGAGATAGCCTATGGCGTAGTTCTCGGGATCGGCCTCGTGGACGAGCCTCCAGTAGTCGACGAGCCGCCACGGATTGGCCGAGGTCACGCGGCCCTTCGAGTTCCGGTAGTAGCTGTTGAGCTCCGGCGAGGTCCAGACGAGGCTGGCGTGCTCTTCGTCGACCCTGCGCGTATAGGCCTGCGTCGCCTCCGGCGTCGCCTCGACGGTGCGGATGCCGTCCTCGACCATGACGCGGATGAAGTCGGCCACGTAGCGCGCGCCGCATTCGTCCATGAAGATCGCGCTGCCGCCATGGGCGAGGCCGGTGTTAGGCCCGTAGATGATGAACAGGTTGGGAAAGCCGGGCACCGCCGCACTCTTGTAGGCGTGCGGGTCGTCCGGTCCCCAGACGTCGCGCAGGTCGACGCCGCCGACGCCGCGCACGTCGAGCTGGCTGGTCAGCGAGTTGACGTCGTAGCCGGTCGAGACGACGACGATGTCGGCCTCGCGCCGCCTGCCGTCGGCGGTCACCACCGCGCTGCCGTCGATATGATCGATCCGCTCGGTGACGAGCTCGACATTGTCGCGCCGCAGCGCGGCATACCAGCCAGCATCGAGCAGGATGCGCTTGCCGTAGGGCGGGTAGGGCGGGATCGACTTGGCGAGCAGATCGGGCCGGCCCTCCAGCTCCTGCTCGATGTAGCGCTCCATGTCGATGCGGTGGCGCTCGTTGGTCATGTTCACCGAGCGGGCCGGATGCGGCCAGTCGGGATCCTTGCGCAGCGTCGGCAGCAGCCCGTCGCCGTAGCGCCACAGCATGGTGAGGCGGAACCACTCCGCGTAGAACGGCACCTCCCTGAGCAGCCATTGCTGATCTTCGCTGATCTCGTCGTGGTATTTCGGGATCGGCCGCGCCCACTGCGGGGTGCGCTGGTAGATCGTGAGCTTCTCCACCTTGTCGCAGATCTCCGAGACGATCTGCATGGAGGTGGCGCCGCTGCCGACGACTGCGACGCGCTTGTCCTCATAGGCGAGGCCATCCGGCCAGTGCATCGGGTGGAAGATCGCCCCGGGGAATGTCTCCTCGCCGCGGATCGGCATGCGCCACGGCTTGGAAAGCTGGCCGATGGCGCTGACAAGCACGTCGAAGGTCTCGGTGCGGCGGCCGTCCGGCCCCTCGACCTCGACGCTCCACGTCGCCTCGTCGTCGTTCCAGCGCGCGCCGCGGACCAGGGTGTTGAGCTCGACATGCCGGACGACGCCGGTCTCGGCGGCAATGCCGCGCATGTAGTCCTGGATCTGCTCGCGCGTCGAGAAGTAGCGCGACCACGAATAGCGGCTGCCGAAGGAGAACGAATAGGCATGGTTGGGCGTGTCGACGCCACAGCCCGGATAGCGATGCTCGCGCCAGGTGCCGCCGACGTCGGGCCCCTTCTCGAAGATCGTGAAGTCGACGCCGAGCTCGAGCAGGTTGGACCCGATCGTGATGCCGGCGGCGCCCGCGCCGACGATCCCGACGCGCAGCTTGCGCTCCCTGAGCGCGGCCGCCGCGTCGAAGCCGGGAGTCCAGTCGACGAAGCGGGGGATGAAGCCCACCTCCTCGCGCATCATCCCGGCATATTCGGGCGGGACACGCTCGGACAGACACGCCGTCATCATCCGCACCATCGTCTCGTCGCCGGGGTCGCGCAGCGCCGGAGCCTTGCCGGCCGACAACACCTCGAAGGCCGCCTGCCGGATCTGCGCCTGCACATCTTCGGAGAAGCCCGCCGCCGGGTCGGCGATCAGCGTCACGTCGCGGACCGGGCGGTAGGGCGGCTCGAGCCACTTGCCGTCGCCGGTCATGTGGAAGAGCACCATCAGGAGGACGCGAAGGTCGGCCGCCTCGAGTGAGCGCCTGAGTTGCTGCGGTTCCGGGCGGGAGGCTTCGGTCATTCAAATTCCCATGCTTCTTGCCGGGGCGGCGCTCTCCCGCAGGAGGGTGCGTTCCGGGACACGTGAGGCCTCGGCGCGGAGCGAGCGCCCTGTCCGCCCGATGGCGGCCCAACGGGGATCGCCTTCGGCGGGTGGGGAACGCTCGCTTCCCGTCTTGAGACCTGACCTTCACTGAATCGAATGGTCGGTATTGAAATATACTTGCTGGTATCATATCGCAAGAGCCAATCGTCGCGGCGGCTTCGACGCCGGATGGCAAAAGGGGAGGCGGGCTTGCCGCGGCTCCCGCGGGAGTGGCGTATGGACGGGCAGGCGACGGCACTCTGCGATTTCAGGCTGGAGGCGCGGGATTTCCGGCATGTGGGCAGCGGCCTGCGACGGCCGGAATGCGTGGTGGCGCTCAGCGACGGCAGCGTGCTCGCCTCGGACCGCGCCGGCATCGTCACGCGCATCTTCCCCGACGGCTCGCAGACCGATCACGGTTCGGGCGCGCAACTCGCCAACACCTTCGCCCTCGACGACGACGGCACGGCGATCGTCGCCGACCTGAAGCGCGGCGCGATCCTGTCCTTTGACGGCGGCAAGGCCTCGCTTCTGCATGACAGCTATGAAGGCGAGCCGCTAGGCGCGGTGAACTTCTGCCTGGCCGGCGAGGCCGCCGCGGGCGAATGGTACGTCTCGGTGGCGACGCGGCATGCCGACTTCCGCGCAGCCATCGAGCGGCCGCGGGCCGACGGTCGCATCTTCAGGCTGACGCCCGGCCGCATCGAACGCGTCGCCGACGGCCTGTTCTTTCCCAATGCGATGCAGATCGACCCGACGGGCGGCTGGCTCTACGTCGCCGAGACGACCGCCGGCGCGATCTCGCGGGCGCCGCTGCTGGCGGACGATACGCTCGGCCGGTTCGAGCGCTTCGGCCCCGACCCGCTCTACCCCGGCGCCTACACCGATGGGCTGGCGCTCGATTCGGCCGGCAATGTGTGGGTGACGGAACTCTCCCGCAACGCCATCCTGGCGATCGCGCCGGACGGCGCTTGCCACACGGTGTTCGAGGATCCGGAAGGCACGGTCCTGCGCGCCCCGACCGACCTCGCCTTTGGCGGGGCGGATCTGCGCTCCGTCTTTGTCAGCAGCCTGAAGATGTCGACGCTGCCGGTCTTCACCGCGCCCGTGCCGGGGCTCGCCTTGCGGCACTGGCGCAACGCTACGCGCCCCGCATTCTGAAGCGATGATCAGCCCCTCGCGCATGCGGCATAGCAAATTGCCACTTGCCGCCTCCGGGCGGACGTCATAGATATGTACCAATCAGTATTGATTTATACCAATCGGAAAAATCGGCGATGCGAAGCCGCGTCGCCGACCCGTCCAGGAGTGAAGCATGGCCAATGAACTCGCGCCCTACGCCAACCGGCACCTGATCAACGGAACCTGGCGCGAGGGCGAGGGCACGCTCGACATGCCGGTCTACGAGCCGGCCACCGGCAGGCTGCTGACGACCGTGAAGGCGGCTTCGCTGGCGCAGGTCGACGAGGCGGTCGAGGCGGCCAGCGTCGCCTTCGAGGCATGGTCGGCGCTGTCGATCAACCGCCGTGCTGAGATGCTGCTGAAGGTCAGGACGCTGCTCGACGCCCGCGCCGACGAATTGGCCCGTGTGCTGTCGATGGACAACGGCAAGACGCTCGCCGAGGCGCGCGGCGAGATCGGCCGGGCGGCAGAGGCGATCGCCGGGGCCATCGGCGCGCCGACCTCTTACTACAGCCAGTCGGGCAACGTCGCGCCGGGTCTCGACGCGCGCCGCGTGCGCTATCCGCTGGGCGTCTGCGTGGCGGTGACGCCGTTCAATTTCCCGGTCATGAACCCGTCCATGTTCTCGGCCTGGGCGCTGGTCTGCGGCAACACGCTGGTGCTGAAGCCGTCGGAGCAGACGCCGATCGCCACCAACACGCTGGTCGAGATCTTCTGCGAGGCGGGCATCCCCGACGGCGTGCTGAGCGTCGTGCATGGCGGCGCCGACGTCGGCGAGCGCCTGGTCGCGCATCCGAAGACCGTGGCGGTCACCTGCATCACATCGTCGCCGGTGGCGAAGGCGATCTATCTCGCCTGCAGCGCGGCCGGCAAGCGCGTCCAGGCCAATGGCGGCGGCAAGAACCCCTACGTCGTCATGCCCGACTGCGACCTCGACCGCACGGTGGACGGCATCGCCGACGGGGCCTTCGGCATGTCGGGCCAGCGCTGCCTGGCAGCGAGCCGCTGCATCGTCGTCGGCGACGTCTACGACGCCTTCGTGGCGCGGCTCGTCGAGCGCGCCAAGGCCTTCGTGCTCGGGCCGAGCCAGGACCCGAAGGTGACGATGGGGCCGGTGGTCTCGGCCGCCAGCAAGGCGCGCGTGGTCAAGGCGATCGAGACGGCGAAGGCCAACGGCGGCACGATCCTGCTCGACGGCCGCGAGCATGCCAACCGCGTCGCCAGCGCCTCGGACGAGGGCTATCTGATCGGACCGTCGATCGTCACCGGGCTGTCGCCGAAGGACCCCGTCGACCGGCAGGAGGTGTTCGGGCCGTTCCTGGTGATCCACCGCGTCGCCACCTTCGATGAGGCGATCCGCCTCGCCAACGACACCGAGTTCGGCAATGCCGGGGCGATCTACACCGAGAGCGGCCGCCATGCGGCGCGGTTCGAGCGCGAGTGCCGGGCCGGCAACATCGGCGTCAACACCTTCCCGGCGCCGCCGATGAATTTCCAGATGGGCGGCATGGGCACCTCCTTCTACGGCGACGTCCACACGCTGGGCGACGGCTACATGCTGTTCTTCACCGACCACAAGGTGGTGGTGTCGCGCTGGTAGCTCCGCGGCGGGCAGCCGGCAGAAGCCGCTGCCGAATGCGCGGGGGATGGCCGGGTGCCTGTCCTTCGGTGGAGTTGCGCTTGCGCTCCTGTGGCGGATATGGGTTGGATGAAGCGTGGTACATTCTGGAATGATCGGCAGCTCAACAGGCATCACGCCGCATAGACTGGGGCCGGGGAATGCGTGAGGAAGTCAGGGAGTTCAAGCGCCAGCGCATCCTGGAAGTGGCGGAACGGCTGTTCTACGAAGGCGGCTTCGACGCCACCAGCGTCGATATCGTCGCCTCCGAGCTCGGCGTGACCAAGCCGTTCATCTACAACTATTTTCCCAACAAGGTGGCCATCCTCGAAGCGCTCTACGAGCGCTCGGCCGAGCGCCTGCTGGGCTATGTGGAGGGCGACGGCAAGAGCGGCGGCGATCCCGTCAGCCGCCTGCGCAGCTTCGTCAAGCTGTTCGTCCATGAGAACGTCAAGTTCCAGGTCGGCAGCGGCGTCTACCTGCAGGAGGAGAAGCACCTGCAGAAGGAGGCGCTGGCGCGGATCCGGGCGATCGAGCGCAAGTTCAACAAGCGGCTCACCTCGCTGATCCAGGAAGGGGTCGAGGAAAAGGTCTTCAAGGTCAAGAATCCGGACATCGCCTCGCTCAGCATCAGCGGCATGGTCCGTTGGGTGCATCGCTGGTATCGGCCGGACGGTCGGCTGGGCGCCGACGAGATCGCCGACGAGATCGCCGAATACGCGCTGCGGATCGTCGGCTTCGACTGAGCCGGCGCGTCGGGCGAGGGAGGGCGCGCGGTGGTCTGGGCACCGGAATCGCTGTTCGGCCGGCACCTGCCGCTGGTCGTGCTGACCGGCTTCCTCGGCAGCGGCAAGACCACGCTGCTCAACCGCCTGCTGCGCGACGGCCGGCTCGCCGATTCGGCCATCATCGTGAACGAGTTCGGCTCCGTCTCGGTCGACCATGCGCTGATCGAGGCGCCGGCCGGCGACGTCTTCGCGCTGCCTAATGGCTGCATGTGCTGCTTCGCCAGCGACGACCTCTACGCGGCGCTTTCGCGCGTGTTCGAGGCCGAGCGCGCCGGCACGGCGAAGGGTTTTCGGCGCGTCATCATCGAGACGTCCGGCCTCGCCGATCCGGAAGCGGTCATACAGTCGGTCACCGACAATCCCGTGTTCGGCCGCTTTCTCTGGCTGGACCGGCTGGTGACCACGGTCGATGCGCAATACGGGCTCGACCAGCTCTCGGACCATCCCGAGGCCCTGAAGCAGGCGCGGCTGGCCGACCGCCTGGTGCTGACCAAGACGGACCTCGTCGAGCCCGCCGCGGTCGAGGCGGCGGTTGCCGGCCTGCGCGCGGCCAACCCCTACGCCGTTCTGCACGAGGGCGTCGATGCGGCGGTCGGCTTGGGAGAGCTACTGTCGCCGGCCTTCCTCGATCCCGGCAGGGAAGCCTCCTTCGTCGGCGCGTGGGCGGCGCGCCAGCCGGGGCTGGTTTCCACCCGCTGCCGCTGCGAGGACCCGACCGAGCACGCGCCGGACTGCACCGGCCACGGCCACCTTTCCGGTCGCCACCATCATCGTCATCCGGGGGCCGAGGTCGTGTCGGTTGTGCTGACAGCGCAGGCGCCGCTCGACTGGCGCGCCTTCCATCTGTGGCTCACCGGCCAGCAGCGGCGCTACGGCGCCTCGCTGCTCAGGGTGAAGGGCTTGGTGCGAGTCGAGGGCACGGAGAGGCCGATCGTCATCCATGCCGTGCGCACGACGATGCACGTGCCCGTCGAGCTGAACGAGTGGCCGGCGGGGGCGGGCGACACGCATGTCGTCTTCATCCTGAAGGATGGGGACGGCGCGGCGCTCGAGCGCGACTGGAGGCGCTTCGTAGGCACCCCGCAGGCGGCCGCCCTGACGATGCCGGCATAGACCGGCGCGGGCGGCGCGACGCGCTTGACCCCTCGGGTCGAGCGTCATATACTCAAAGGTATAAAAATATTCTGAATGGTATATAGACCGCCGCGGCGGCTTTGCGCGCCCGGCGCGACGGCGCCGCACATCTTCAACATCGAGGGACCAGATGACCAATCACGGCGACCAGTATTCGGTGGCGCGGCTCGCGGATCGCGCGGCCATCTACGACACGCTCTGCCGCGGCTGCCGGGCCGTGGATCGCGGCGACTACGACGCGATCGCCGACATCTATCATCCCGATGGGATCGACCATCACGGCGGCGCCGGCGGCAGCCGCAGTCCGAAGGACCTCGCGGCCTGGGTGAAGGGCCGCCACGGCAGGATCCCGTTCTCCAAGCACATGATCGGCAACGTGCTGATCGAGTTCACCGGGCCCGACGAGGCGGCGGTCGAGACCTACTGCCTCGCCTTCCAGCGCTATCCGGCCGACGCACGCGAGAACCTCGCCGCGCTGATGGGGGACCTGCCGGTCAGCGACACCAACCCGACCGATCTGGTGATCGCGGCGCGCTACGCCGACCACTTCGTCCGGCGCAATGGCGAATGGAAGATCCTCGAACGCACCATCGTCTACGATTCCAGCATGCTGATCGAGGCGGCGGGCCTGGAGCCCTTCGCCATCTCCGGCCTGGCGCGCGGAACGCGCAACATGGACGACCCGGTCTACAGGATGCGCAGCGCGCTCGGCCTGTAGCGGTGCGGGCGGCGGAAGGCTCCGCACGCTCCTGTTCAGTCCTGAAATTGATAGAGCCAGCCTCGTCGTCGACGGGGCTGGCTCTATCTTTGGCGCCGTATGGAAAGATGCGGGCGCCGGCCGCGCTCGCCGTCAGAGATGCGTCTTCAGGCGCTTCTGCAACTCGCCGACGATGCCTTGCCGGAAGATCAGCACGAACAGCATGAACACGATGCCCTGGATCAGCAGCACCCACGGCCCGTAGGGCGCCATGAACTGCTCCAACATCAGGATGACGTAGCTGCCGACCACCGGCCCGAAGATCGTGCCGATGCCGCCGACGAGGTTGATCAGCACGACCTCGGTCGAGATGTTGAGCGACACGTCGGTGAGGGTGGCTATGCCGAACAGCACCGTCTTGAGCGAGGCCGCGAAGCCCGACAGCGCCGCCGAGATCACGAACGAGAGCAGCTTGAAGCGGTCGACGTCGACGCCCAGCGACTTGGTGCGGTCCGGATTGTTGCGGATGGCGCGCAGCACCTGCCCGAAGGGCGAGTGCACGATGCGGTTGTAGAACACCAGCACCGCGAGCAGGATGACCGACAGCGTCCAGTAGAGCGCCATGTTGGACGACAGGTCCACGAGGCCGAACAACGTGCCGCGCGGCACGCTCTGGATGCCGTCCTCGCCGCCGGTGAACGGCGCCTTCAGCGCGACGAAGTAGACCATCTGCGCGAGCGCCAGCGTGATCATGCCGAAATAGAGGCCCTGGCGGCGGATGGCGATCCAACCGAAGACGAGCCCGAGCAGGCCGGCATAGGCGGTGCCGGCGAGCACGGCGAGCCCCACCGGCAGCCCCCATTGCGTCGCCGCATAGCCGCACAGATAGGCGCCCATGCCGAAGAAGGCGGCATGGCCGAAGCTCATCAGCCCCGTATAGCCGAGCAGCAAATTGTAGGCGCAGGCGAAGATGATGAAGCAGTACACCTTCATCAGGAAGATCGGGTAGACCGCCAGCGGCGACACGACGACGACGACCACGAAGGCGAGGAAGAAGATCGCCCGCGCCCGCGTGAAGCCGAGGAACTGGAAGCTGTCGCGGCCCTCCATCGGGAGAGGCCGGGTTTCGGTCGCAGCGCTGCTCATGCCATTTTCCCGAAAAGTCCGCGCGGGCGCAGGACGAGGATGATCACCATGGCGACGAAGATCACCGTGGACGACGCCGATGGGAACGTCGCCTTGGCCAGTCCTTCCAGGAGCCCGAGGCCGAGACCCGTCACGATGGAGCCGAAGATGGAGCCCATGCCGCCGATCACGACGACGGCGAAGACGACGATGACGATGTTGGTTCCCATCGCCGGGTCGATCGTCATCACCGGCGCGGCCATGACGCCGCCGACGCCGGCGAGCGCGACGCCGGCCGCGTAGGTGAGCGTCAGCATCACCGGCACGTTGATGCCGAAGGCCTGCACCATGGCCGGGTTGTCGGTCGCCGCCCTCAGCTTCGCCCCGAGCGGGGTGCGCTCGATCACGAACCAGGTCGCCAGGCACAGCACGATGCCGGCCACGACGACCCACACCCGGTAGAGCGGCAGGAGCATGAAGCCGATGTCGACCGCGCCCCGCAGGCTGGGCGGGATGGGATAGGGCACGCCCTGCTGGCCGAAGACGATGCGGATCAGCCCCTCGATCGCCAGCGCCAGGCCGAGCGTCAGCAGCAGGCCGTAGAGGTGGTCGATCTTGTAGAGCCGCCGGATCAGCAGCACCTCGACGACGATGCCGATCAGCCCGACCAGCACCGGCGCGATCAGCAGCGAGCCCCAGTAGCCGATGCCCAGCGTGGCGCCCAGCATGTAGGCGAGGAAGGCGCCGAGCATGAAGAACACGCCGTGGGCGAAGTTGATGACGCCGAGCAGGCCGAAGATGATCGCCAGCCCCAGCGACAGGATCGCGTAGAACACGCCGTTGACCAGCCCCAGCACCATCTGGCCAAGGATCAGATTGAGGTTGAGGTCGAATGGCATCGCTGCCCCCTACACGGCCAGAAGGCGGTCGACGCGGTCGATCTTGGCGGCGAACTCGCTGCCTTCGAGGCGATCCACGATGACGCCGTTTTCGATGAGGTAGTGGATGTCGGCCAGCCCCTCGACGAAATGAGCGTTCTGCTCCACCAGGATGATGGTGAAGCCGAGCGCCTTGATCTCGGCGATGGTGCGGGCGATCTGCTGGACGATGACGGGCGCCAGCCCCTCGGTCGGCTCGTCGAGAAGCAGCACACGCGCGCCCGTGCGCAGGATGCGGGCGATCGCCAGCATCTGCTGCTCGCCGCCCGAGAGCTGCGTGCCGCGGCTGGAGCCGCGCTCGCGGATGTTGGGGAACAGCTCGTAGATGCGCTCGACGCTCATGCCGCCCTTGGCCACGACCGGCGGCAGGAACAGGTTCTCCGTTACGCTGAGCGAGGGGAAGATGGCGCGGTCCTCGGGGCAGAGCGCGATGCCCTTGCGGGCGATCTGGTCGGGGCGCAGCCTGAGCAGGTCGGCGCCGCCGAAGCGGATCTCGCCCTTGGTCCGCCCCATCAGGCCCATCAGGGCGCGCATCGTCGTCGTCTTGCCGGCGCCGTTGCGGCCGAGCAGCGAGACGACGCGGCCCTCGGGAACCTCCATGTCGACGCCGTGCAGGACGTGGCTCTCGCCGTACCAGGCGTGCAGGTTGCGGATCTCAAGCATGCGGCTTTCCCAGATAGGCCTCGACCACGCGCGGGTCGCCGGCCACCTCGTCATAGGTGCCGCGCGCGATGACCTGCCCGCGCGCCAGCACGGTCACCCGGTGGCACAGCCCCTTCACCACCGCGAGGTTGTGCTCGACCATCACCACGGTGCGGCCGACGGCCACCTTGCCGATCAGCGCGGTGACGCGGCCGATATCCTCGCGGCCCATGCCGCTCGTCGGCTCGTCCAGAAGCAGCACCTGCGGGTCGAGCGCCAGCGTCATAGCAATCTCCAGCGCGCGCTTGCGCCCGTAGGGCAGGTCGCCGGCGCGGATGTCGGCGGCATCCGCGAGGCCGAGCTCGCCGAGCAGCTCCATGGCGCGGGCATTCAGGCCGTCGAGGCAGAGCTCCGAACGCCAGAAGTCGAAATTGGTCCGCCGCTTCTGCTGCAGCGCGAAGCGGACGTTGTTGAGCGCGGAGAAGTCCGAGAAGATTGACGAAATCTGGTAGGAGCGCACCAGCCCGTGCCGGGCGATCGTGTTCATCGGCAGACCGGAGATGACCTCGCCGCGCAGGCGGATCTCTCCAGACGTGACCGGCAGGCTGCCGGTTAGCAGGTTGAAGCAGGTCGTCTTGCCGGCCCCGTTCGGGCCGATCAGCGCATGCACCTCGCCCTCGGCGATGGCGAGGTCGACCCCGTCCACGGCCTTGAACGAGCCAAACTTCCTGGTGATGCCACGCGCTTCGAGCACCGTGTCCGTCAACCTTCGTCTCCTCCTTCCGCAGACGCCTCCGCGCCGCGGTCTCGTCAGTGGGGCCGGGGCGGCGCCATGCCACCCCGGCCCGTTCCGTCAGCCCTTGGCGTAGGGACAGGTGCTCTGGGCCAGGTCCGGCTTGACCTCGTCGCCGGGGACCGTACCGGTGATCACCAGATAATCCCAGTCGCCCTTGCTCTCTGCCGGCGTCTTGGTGCGGTAGCTGAACACGTCGCGCACGGTGACGCCATCCTTGCGGATCGTCGCGGTCGAGCCGTTGATCAGCTCCATCGGATGCTCGCGCATCCAGGCGTGGATCTTGTCGGCGTCGGTGCCGTCGACGGCATCGATCGCGCGCAGGTAGTGGCGGGTGTACTCGTACATGCCGGCGGCGGCCCACGTCGGCGGCCGACCGTAGGACTCGCGATAGCGCTTGGCGAAGGCGCGGGTCGCGTCGTTCTGGTCCCAGTAGAACAGGATGGTGCCGCTGACGCCCTGGAAGACGTCGAGCCCGACCGCCTTGAAGTCGGTGTCGGAGAGGTAGAACGGCGCAAGCGTCGCCTTGACGCCGAACTCCTGCGCCTGCTTGGCGATGGTGTTCTGCCAGGAGCCAAAGGTGGCGAGCGCGATGTTGGTGGCGCCCAGCGCCTGCGCCTGCAGCAGGTAGGCCGAGAAGTCGGTCGTGGTCGGCGTGTGGGCGACGCCGCCCACCACTTCGCCGCCGGCGGCAGTGATCGCCTCGGTGGCGCGCGCCTGCAGCTCGTGGCCGAGCGCATAGTCGACGGTGATGAAGAACCACTTCTTGCCGCCGGCCTTGAGCTGCGGCAGCACCACGGCGCGGGCGACGGAGGCCGTGTCGAGCACGGTCATCACCTGATGCGGCCCGCACTTCTCGTTGATGAGCTTGGTGCTCGCAGCCGCCATCATCATCGACACGTTCTTGTCGCGGATCAGGTCGCTGACCGCGAGCGCGACGGCCGAGTTGTCGACGTTGAGCAGCAGGTTGACGCCCTTCTGGTCGATCCACTCGCGGGCGATCGACATGCCTACGTCGGCCTTGCCCATGTGGTCGGCCGACAGCACGTTGATCGGCTCGCCATTCACCTTGCCGCCGAATTCGTCGATCGCCATGCGCACCGCGTGCAGCGCGGATTCGCCCGACAGGTCGGCCGAGCCGCCCGTGAGCTGCGCGAGATAGCCGATCGTCACGTCGGCATAAGCGGGAAGCGACATCGCGCCGAGCGCGATCGCCGATACCGCCGCCTTCAACCAGTTCGTCTTCATCCAAGATCCCTTTCTGGAAAACGCATCTGCCTCATGCCCGGACTTCGCTTGCGAGCCGGGCTTTCCCGGCCACGCGGGCGCGGGACGTCGTCTGTCGGTCGTGTGTCGAAGGCCCGAACGTGCGTTCGTCCCGTCGTCCGGGTCCGCGCAGGGCCGGCAAGCTCCCTACGCGGGCGGCGGGGCGATGCATCGCCGCCCCGCTCTGTCTGTTGGTCGGCTGTCAGCCCTTGACGAGCGGGCAGGTGCTCTGGGCCAGGTCCGGCTCGATCTGGGCGCCATGGACGGGCCCGTTGATCACGAAATAGTCCCAGTCGCCCTTGCTCTCGGGGGGCGTCTTGGTGCGGAAGCTGTAGACGTCGCGCACGACGAAGCCGTCCTTGCGGATCGTCGCCGTGGTGCCGTCGACCAGTTCCATCGGATGCTCGCGCATCCAGGCGTGGATCTTGTCGGCGTCGGTGCCGTCGACGGCGTCGACCGCGCGCAGGTAGTGGCGCGTATACTCGTAGTTGCCGGCGGCGGCCCAAGTCGGCGGACGGCCATAGGACGCCTCGTACCGCTTGGCGAAGGCGCGCGTCTGGTCGTTCGTGTCCCAATAGAACTGGATCGTGCCGCTGACGCCCTGGAAGGTGTCGAGGCCGACCGACTTGACATCCGTGTCGGTGAGATAGAAGGGCGACAGCGTCGCCTTGACGCCGAACTCCTGCGCCTGCTTGGCGATGGTGTTCTGCCAGGTGCCGAAGGTGGCGAGCGCGATGTTTGTTGCGCCGGAGGCCTGAGCCTGCAGCAGGAAGGCGGAGTAGTCGGTCGCCTGCGGCGAATGGGTGGCAGAGCCGACGACCTGGCCGCCGGCTGCGGTGATCGCCTCGGTGGCGCGTGCCTGAAGGTCGTGGCCGAGCGCGTAGTCGACGGTGATGAAGAACCACTTGTCGCCGCCGGCCTTGACCTGCGGGATCACGACGGCGCGCGCCTGCGACGTGGTGTCGAGGATCGTCATGATCTGGTGGGCCCCGCACTTCTCGTTGATGAGCTTGGTGTTGGCCGCCGCCATCATCATCGAGACGTTCTTGTCGCGGATCAGGTCGCTGACCGCCAGCGCGACCGCCGAATTGTCGACATTGAGCAACAGGTTGACGCCCTTCTGGTCGATCCACTCGCGGGCGATGCCCAGGCCGACGTCAGCCTTGCCGAGATGGTCGGCCGACAGCACGTTGATCGGCTCGCCGTTCACCTTGCCGCCGAAATCCTCGACGGCCATACGCACGGCGTGCAGGGCCGACTCGCCTGCGAGGTCGGCCGAGGCACCCGTCATCATGGCCAGATAACCGATATTCACGTCTGCGGCGGCGGGAATCGACCCGGCGGCCAGTGCCGCCGCCGACACGGCAGCTTTCACCCAGCGGTTCTTCACGAAGGCTCTCTCCTCTCCTGAACGCCAGTTGCGGGGTGGATCATAGTGTAGGTCAGTCAACAGGGGAAGTCATGGAGTTAAAAAAATATACCGCTTGGTAACTCCCCGCGCCAATGCTGTTTTCTGGAGAAGGGAAGGGCAGTCTCTCATCCCCGAGAGCAATCTTGTGCGGAGCCGGCTTGATAAAGCGTCGGCAGGTGGCACGGAGAGTTGACGACCAATCGGTAAAGTTCATATACTTATGGGTATAATAATATGGGCGGAGGTAGCTGGTATGCGTCAGCTCGCCGATGCCGGACTGGCGCCATGCAGCCGGAGACAGGAACCATGAGCAAGCGCGAGTTTCTCGGTGATGCCGCCAGTTTCGGCCGGTTCGGCAATGGCAGCGTCGTGGCGGCGGGCGGCTATGTGTTTGCAGTCGCCAATGCCATGGAAGGCGGCGCGGAACGGAAGGCGGATCTTTCCGTTGCGGACGAGATTCGGCTGTGCATCGACGAGCTCAAGGGGATGCTGAGGCTGAAGGGGCTCGACTTCGACGCGCTGTCACGCTGCAACGTGTTCCTGGCTAGCGCGGACCTGCGCGAAGCCTTCTGGCCAGCCTTCGCCGCCGAGTTCGGGCCGGATCGCCTTCCCGTCCACAGCATCTATGTCTGCGACATGCCGGGCGGCTGCCGGGTGCAGCTCGACGCGGTCGCGGTGCTGCCGGGCTGACGCCCCTGCCGCCGGCGCGAAGCTCGCCCGGCCTTTCGGAAGGATTGGATCGCAGATGTCGCAAAAGACGTGTTTCTCGACCGGGACGGCCTATCCGGGTGGCCAGTGCGTCGATTCCGGCCACATGGTCTTCGCTTCCGCGCTCGCCGTCGACGAGCGCACGCTCGACCGTGCGGCCGAGGCGACGACGCCGGCCGAGGAGACCCGCATCGTCCTGCAGCGGATCGAGAAGATCCTCGCCGAGGCCGGCTGCACGATGCGGGACGTCGTCAAGGCCACGGTGTTCTTCACCGACGAGGCGATCCGCTTCGACGTGCTCTTCGCCTTCAGGGACTATTTCGCGCCCGGGCCGTTTCCCTCGCGCGGATCGTTCGGCATCGGCCTGTGGCGCGACTGCCGCGTGCAGATCGACGTCGTCGCGGTGCGCTCGTAGCGCCCGGCCGCCTCTCAACGGAATCAGATGGAAGGTCTCGGATGGTCGAGTTCATCGTTCGCCCCGGCGTCAACAAATACGGCCTCTCCGCCGGCGCTTCGACCGGCAAATTCCTGTTCCTCGGCTCGATGGCGCTCGACGTCGAGAAGCTGAAGCGGCTGCCCGAGGCCGACACGCTGGAGAACGAGGCGAGGATCTGCCTCGACATCGTGGAGACCCGGCTGAACGCCCGCGGCCTCGGCAAACGCGACATCGTCAAGGTGACGGCCTACGCGACCGACGTGTCCTACATGGACGCCATGTATCGCGGCCTCGAGGCCTATTTCGCGCCGGGTCCGTTCCCGGCGATCTGCCCGATCGTCGCCACGGTGGCGGCCGACTGTCGCTTCGAGTTCGAGATCATCGCAGCGGAGTGAACATGCGTTCGCGGCCGGGCCGCGGCCCGTTCGATGGCTCCGCGATTTGCAGTTGACTGGTATTCTCGCTGGCGATGCTGGTTAGTAAATTAATAGAACTTGAAAGTAGGGGAAGAGGGAGAGAGACTCTTCTCGCGCTTCGGGTGAGCCGCCCCATGCCGCCATCATCGCGACGGTATGGCTCCCTGCACCGTCGTAAAGTCTCTCCCGCTCGTATGGATCAGGATGACCGCCGTCGATGGCGGTTGCGGACGACCGGCTGTCCGGCCATGGCGCGCATCGCGCGCGGTCAGGGCATGGCATGACGACAGACCCGCATCCGGGCGCGGCATCTTTCCCGGCGCATGCGCCGGCTCGCAACTGCAAGTCGTTGTAATTCGCTGGTTTGAACCGTTGGAGGATGGAATGATCAGACTCTTCGACCGCTTCGGTGCCCTCGCCATGGGCCTTGGTGTCGGCCTCGGCCTGGCAGTGGCGGGCGTGGCCCCCGCCGGCGCCGCCGACGATTTCCCGAACCACTCGATCCGCTTCATCATTCCCTTCAGCGCGGGCCAGTCGGCGGATCAGGTCGGCCGCATCCCGACCGAGGCGGCATCGAAGTTCCTGCCGCAGCCGATCGTCGTCGAATACCGGCCCGGCGGGCAGGGCGCGGTCGGTATCCTGGAGATGATCAACTCTAAGGCCGACGGCTACACCATGGCCTTCTGCGGCATCACCTGCTACGCGCTGCCGCAGATGATGGACCCGGCCCCCTTCAAGGTCGACGACTTCGTTCCCGTCACCACGCTGGTGTCCACGCCGGTCGTGCTCGTCGCCCGCAAGGATCTCGGCCTGAAGGACGTCAAGGCGGTCGTCGACAGCGCGCTCGCCAATCCCGACAAGCTCTCGATCGGGCTTCCCGGCACCGCCTCGGGCACCGCGCTGACCACGCATATGTTCCGCGCCGCCAGCAAGGCGCCGCTCCATCTCGTGCCCTATTCCGACGGCACCTACATGACCGACATCCTCGCCGGCCGCCTCGACCTGATCGTCATTACGGTCGGCCAGGCGATCGAACATGTGCGGGCCGGCAACATGGTGCCGCTCGCCGTCAGCGGCACCACGCGCTCCTCCCTGCTCCCCGATGTCCCGACCTTCAAGGAGGCCGGCTTCTCCGGCGTCGAGGTGACGCCCGCGGTCCACGTCGTGGTGCCCAAGGGCACGCCGGAGAAGGAGATCGCCATCCTGAACGCGGCCTATGCCAAGGCTCTGCGCGAGCCGGAACTGGCCGAGAAGCTGCGGTCGCTGGCGATCGAGCCGGTGGGCGACACGCCGCAGGAAGCCCGCAAGGTCGTCGACGACATGATCCAGGCCTATGGCCAGGTCATTCGCGACAACAACATCAAGATGGGCCGCTGAGCGCCCTGCGGCGCTCCCGACGAACGACAATCCCGCCATGGCGCCTTCGCGGAAGGCGTCATGGCCGCACCCGGCGGACCCGCACATGAACGCAGTCTCGATGCCTGGAACCGGCTACTTCCAGGACCGTAACATCACTACCCGCTACCGCATCGAGGGCTCCGGCCCCACGGTCGTGCTGATCCACGGCGTCGGCGGCCAGCTCGACATGTGGGACCCGATCGTCCCGCATCTGTCCGACAGGTTCCGCGTCATCCGCTACGACCTGCGCGGCTTCGGCGAATCGACCAGGGTCAAGGGGCGCTACGAGGTCGGCTCCTACATCGAGGACTTTGCCTCGCTCATGCACCACCTGAAGGTGGAGCGCTGCCATCTGGTCGGCCAGTCGCTGGGCGGCATCATCGCGCAGGGCATCGCGCTCACCTATGGCGGCATGATCGACCGGCTGGTGCTTTCCTCCACCATCGGCGGCGTCAATGCCGAGGACAAGGCGTTCCTGCGCGAGCGCTACCTGAAAGTGCGCGACGGCGCCGACGCGCAGGACCATTTCGACCGTTCGCTGGAGGTCTACTTCTCGCCGGAATATCTCAAGGCCCATCCCGACGCGGTGCTGAAGGAGCGCGAGGCGCGCAGGGACATCGATCCCGAGTGCTTCGCCGCCGCCTACCGTATCATCGCCGAGACCGACATGGTCGAGGACCTGCACAAGGTGAAGTCGAGAACGCTCGTCCAGACGGGCGAGCTCGACCGCGCCAGCCCGCAGATGGCCAAGGCTATGGCGCGCGCAATTCCCGATTCGCGAGTGGTCATCTACAAGGGGCTGCGCCACCGTCTGGTGGCGGAGGCCCCGGACCTGGTCGGGCAGACCATCCGGGATTTCCTTCTCGCCTAGCGAAGCGTCACGATAGCGGGCCGGAACAAGCGCCGGCCCCGAAAAGAGGGCCAGGTGTACGTCAGGAACGCGATCAGCGGCGCCGCGCTCGCTGCCCTTGGGGTCTATGTCTGCGCGACCGCGGTCGCCACGCTCGACCTCGGCGACGCCGTCTACTGGGGGCCGGGCTACTTCCCGATGCTGCTCGGCGGCCTGCTGGCGATCCTCGGCGGCGTGCTGGTGATCCAGGCGCTCTTCGAGGAGGGGCCGCCGCTCTCGGCCGTCAACTGGCGCGGCGTCGTCCTGATCTGCGGTGCGCCGATCGTGGTTGCCCTGTTCGTCGAGCGGCTGGGGCTGGTTCCCACGCTGCTGGCGACGGGGGCGATCGCCGGCCTCGCCCAGCCGGACGTCGGCCTCGTGAAGGCGCTGCTGACCTCGCTCGGCATCCTGATCGTCTGCCTTGTCGTCTTCGTCTACGGCCTCGGGATGAACGCCGCACTGTTCGGCACCTGGTTCGGAGGATACTGAGCCATGGACACGCTGATGTCGGTACTGGGCGGGTTCGAGGTCGCGCTGCTGCCGACCAACCTGCTCTACTGCTTCGTCGGCGTGCTGCTGGGCACGCTGGTCGGCGTGCTGCCCGGCGTCGGGCCGACCGCGACAATCGCCATGCTGCTGCCGATCACCTTCACGCTCTCGCCGGCCACCGCGGTGATCATGCTGGCTGGCATCTACTACGGCACGCAATATGGCGGTTCCACCACCGCCATCCTGATGAACCTGCCGGGCGAGGCCTCGGCCATCGTCACGGCCATCGACGGTCACGAGATGGCGAAGAAGGGACGCGCCGGCGCCGCGCTCGCGATCGCGGCCATCGGCTCCTTCATCGCCGGAACCGTCGCCACCGGCGTCATCGTCGTGGCC
>JAFKJY010000099.1 GCA_017305835.1 Hyphomicrobiales bacterium | reverse complement strand
CAGGTCCTTGCGGACGGTCTGCGGCGAGACCGAGAACTCGGCCGCCAGCTCCTCGACCAGCACCCTGCCCTTGCGGCGCGCGCGCTCCACGATCTCCGACTGCCGCGGCGGCAGAAACATCGGCGCCTCCCGTTCAGCGGCCGGCATTATCCTACGAACCACACGCCGGGGGAAAGCCGAAACCTGTTCCCGGTGCCCGCGCGGCGCAAAAAGCCCTTCCGAAACAAGAAAGCCGGGCATGGCCCGGCTTCCAATCGCGTCATGCCCTGCGCCGGGCCTCAGTTCACGGCGTCCTTGAGGCCCTTGCCGGCGGTGAACTTCGGCACGGTGCGGGCCGGAATCTTCACCTCGGCGCCGGTCTGCGGGTTGCGGCCGGTGGACGCGGCGCGCTTGGAGACCGAGAAGCTGCCGAAGCCGACGAGACGGATGTCGCCGCCCTTCTTGAGCTCCTTGGTGATCGCCGAGAAGACGGCGTCGACGGCAGCCTGGGCATCGGCCTTCGACAGTTTGGCCTCGTCGGCAACCGCGGATACGAGTTCGTTCTTGTTCATGAAGGATCCTTCCCTGTGAAGACCGGAATTCTGCGACTCAGCCGGTGTCGCGGAGTTTAGGCAAAAAGATCGGCTGCAACCAAGCGCGAATCTCGCAAAAACCCCGCATTTGCGCGGTTTTTCCTGTGGTCTTTGCGCAAAAAGAACGGCCGGGCAACTGCCCGGCCGCTCGTTGACATTCGGTTAACCCTGCTCAGTGCGCGAAAGCCGAAGTCGCCGGCTCGTCGATCTTGTCGGCCTTGGCCGGCGCGGCGGCCGGCTCGGTCCACTCGATCGGCTCCGGCATCCTGACCAGCGCGTGCTTCAGCACCTCGCCGACGCGGCTGACCGGGACGATCTCCAGCCCGCTCTTCACGTTGTCGGGGATGTCGGCCAGGTCCTTGGCGTTCTCCTCGGGGATCAGCACCTTCTTGATGCCGCCACGCAACGCGGCGAGCAGCTTCTCCTTGAGGCCGCCGATCGGCAGGACGCGCCCGCGCAGCGTGATCTCGCCGGTCATGGCGATGTCGGCCCGCACGGGGATGCCGGTCAGCACCGAGACGATCGCGGTCGCCATCGCGACGCCGGCCGACGGGCCATCCTTGGGCGTGGCGCCTTCCGGCACGTGCACATGGATGTCCTTCTTGTCGAACAGCGGCGGCTCGATGCCGAAATCGACGGCTCTGCTGCGGACGTAGGACGCCGCCGCCGAGATCGATTCCTTCATCACGTCGCGCAGGTTGCCGGTGACCGTCATCTTGCCCTTGCCGGGCATCATGACGCCCTCGATCGTCAGCAGCTCGCCGCCGACCTCGGTCCAGGCCAGGCCGGTGACCACGCCGACCTGGTCGTCGGACTCGGCCTTGCCGTAGCGGAAGCGCGGCACGCCGAGATAGTCGTCCAGGTTCTTGGCCGTGATCTTGACCGACTTCTTCTTAGTCTTGACGATCTCGGTCACCGCCTTGCGGGCGAGCTTCATCAGCTCGCGCTCGAGGCTGCGCACGCCGGCCTCGCGCGTGTAGGTCTGGATGATGCCGCGGATCGCATCCTCGGAGACGTTGAACTCCTTCGGCTGCAGCGCGTGGTCGCGGATCGCCTTGGGCAGCAGGTGCCGCTTGGCGATCTCCACCTTCTCGTCCTCCGTGTAGCCGGCGATACGGATGATCTCCATGCGGTCCATCAGGGCCGGCGGGATGTTCAGCGTGTTCGCCGTCGTCACGAACATGACGTTCGACAGGTCGTACTCGACCTCGAGGTAGTGGTCCATGAAGGTCGCGTTCTGCTCGGGGTCGAGAACCTCGAGCAGGGCCGACGACGGATCGCCCCGGTAGTCCTGGCCGAGCTTGTCGATCTCGTCGAGCAGGAACAGCGGGTTGGACTTCTTTGCCTTGCGCATCGACTGGATGACCTTGCCGGGCATCGAGCCGATATAGGTGCGCCGGTGGCCGCGGATCTCGGCCTCGTCACGCACGCCGCCGAGCGCCATGCGCACGAACTCGCGTCCGGTCGCGCGGGCGATCGACTTGCCGAGCGAGGTCTTGCCGACGCCGGGAGGGCCGACGAGGCACAGGATCGGGCCCTTCAGCTTGCTCTGGCGGCTCTGCACGGCGAGATACTCGACGATGCGGTCCTTGACCTTGTCGAGGCCGAAATGGTCCGCGTCGAGCACTTCCTGGGCGAGGTCGAGGTCGTACTTGACCTTCGACTTGCGGCCCCACGGGATCGACAGCAGCCAGTCCAGATAGTTGCGCACGACGGTGGCCTCGGCCGACATCGGGGACATCGTCCTGAGCTTCTTCAGCTCGGCGTTCGCCTTCTCGCGCGCTTCCTTGGAGAGCTTGGTCTTCTTGATGCGCTCTTCCAGCTCGGCCGTCTCGTCGCGGCCGTCCTCGCCCTCGCCGAGCTCCTTCTGGATCGCCTTCATCTGCTCGTTGAGGTAATATTCGCGCTGGGTCTTCTCCATCTGGCGCTTGACGCGCGAGCGGATGCGCTTCTCGACCTGAAGGACGGAGATCTCCGCCTCCATGAAGCCCATGGCCTTCTCCAGCCGCTCCTTGACGGAGAGCGTGGCGAGCATCTCCTGCTTCTCGGTGATCTTGATCGCGAGATGCGAGGCCACCGTATCGGCGAGCTTGGAATAGTCGTCGATCTGGGAGGCCGCGCCGACCACCTCGGGCGAGATCTTCTTGTTGAGCTTCACATAGTTCTCGAAGTCCGAGACGACGGAGCGCGCGAGCGCCTCGATCTCGACCTCGTCCTCGGCGGGCTCGACGAGCAGCTCGGCGATGCCCTCGTGGAATTCGGCGCGCTCGGAATAGCCGGCGATGCGGGCGCGCGAAACGCCCTCGACCAGCACCTTGACGGTGCCGTCGGGCAGCTTGAGGAGCTGCAGCACGTTGGCGAGCGTGCCGATGTCGTAGATGCCGTCCTTGCCCGGATCGTCGTCTGCGGCGTTCTTCTGCGTGGCGAGCAGGATCTGCTTGTCCTGGCCCATCACCTCCTCGAGCGCCTTGATCGACTTCTCGCGCCCGACGAAGAGCGGCACGATCATGTGCGGGAACACGACGATATCGCGCAGCGGCAGGATCGGGAATGTGTCGCCCTGGAGGGTTGATCTTGTCATCACGTCCAACCTTTCTGTCGCGGCCGCTGGGAGCCGACCGCGAATCTATTCTAGCGGCCGCGGGCCGATCCGCCTATGGCCGCAAGGGCACGACAAGCACGGATCGGACGACGGTCAGTCGACCGTTAGTTGGCGTCGCAACGCATAAAGATCAAGGGGAACCGGCAGTCGGCAATCGGCAATGGCCAGTCGGGAAAAAGAAACCGGGCGGGCCGTGCGACACGACCCGCCCTCCATCCTACGACTGCCTGTTGCCGACTGCCGACTGCCGCCTCACCTCATGCGCTGACGGGGCCCTTCTTTTCCTCGCGCTCGGCGTAGATGTAGAGCGGGCGGGCGTTGCCCTGGACGACCTCCTCGGAGATCACCACCTCCTCGACGCCTTCCAGCGCCGGCAGCTCGAACATGGTGTCGAGCAGGATCGCCTCCATGATGGAGCGCAGGCCGCGCGCGCCGGTCTTGCGCTCGATGGCGCGCTTGGCGATCGCCGACAGCGCGTTCTCGTGGAAGGTCAGGTCGACGTTCTCCATCTCGAACAGCCGCTGGTACTGCTTGACCAGCGCGTTCTTCGGCTCGCTCAGGATCTGGATCAGCGCCGGCTCGTCGAGGTCCTCGAGCGTGGCCAGGATGGGCAGGCGGCCGACGAATTCGGGGATCAGGCCGAACTTCAGCAGGTCCTCCGGCTCGACCATGCGCAGCAGTTCGCCGGTGCGGCGGTCCTCCGGCGACGACACGTTGGCGCCGAAGCCGATCGAGGTCTTCTTGCCGCGCTCGGAGATGATCTTGTCCAGCCCGGCGAAGGCGCCGCCGCAGATGAACAGGATGTTGGAGGTGTCGACCTGCAGGAACTCCTGCTGCGGGTGCTTGCGTCCGCCCTGCGGCGGAACCGAGGCGACCGTGCCTTCCATGATCTTCAGGAGCGCCTGCTGGACGCCCTCGCCCGACACGTCGCGGGTGATCGAGGGGTTGTCCGACTTGCGGCTGATCTTGTCGATCTCGTCGATGTAGACGATGCCGCGCTGGGCGCGCTCGACATTGTAGTCGGCCGACTGCAGCAGCTTCAGGATGATGTTCTCGACGTCCTCGCCGACATAGCCGGCCTCGGTGAGCGTCGTGGCGTCGGCCATGGTGAAGGGGACGTCGATGATGCGCGCCAGCGTCTGCGCCAGCAGCGTCTTGCCGCAGCCGGTCGGGCCGATCAGCAGGATGTTCGACTTCGCCAGCTCGACGTCGTTGTTCTTGGTCGCGTGCGCCAGCCGCTTGTAGTGGTTGTGGACGGCGACCGACAGGACGCGCTTGGCGTAGCCTTGGCCGATCACGTAGTCGTCGAGAACCTTGATGATCTCCTGCGGGGTCGGCACGCCCTCGCGCGACTTCACCATCGAGGACTTGTTCTCCTCGCGGATGATGTCCATGCACAGCTCGACGCACTCGTCGCAGATGAAGACGGTCGGGCCCGCGATCAGCTTGCGGACCTCGTGCTGGCTCTTGCCGCAGAAGGAGCAGTACAGGGTGTTCTTCGAATCACCGCCGCTGTTGCTGACCTTGCTCATGTTTCAAACCCTTTCAGTGCCACTGTTCCCGCGACGGAGCTGCGCCAGAGCCTAGCGCGGCGACCCGGCTCGTTAAAAGTGCTTTCCGAACGAAACACAAATCAGAAACCACGGCAACGATTCGCCATTTCCCATCAAAAGCTAAGCCGTCGAAAATCAACATAGGCTTAACGTAGGACGGGACAACGGCGCGGGAAACAGCCGATTGTGACCTTGAAGACGCACCTCGTGGCGGAAATGCGTCTTCCGCTGGGGCAGGCGAATCAACCCTTCGCCGCCGCTTCCATCGCCTCGCGCGTCGACATCACCTTGTCGATCAGCCCGAAATCCTTCGCCTCGTCGGCCGTCATGAAGTGGTCGCGGTCGAGCGTGCGCTCGATCGTCTCGTAGTCGCGGCCGGTGTGCTCGACATAGACCTCGTTGAGGCGGCGCTTCAGCTTGATGATGTCCTGGGCGTGGCGCTCGATGTCGGAGGCCTGGCCCTGGAAGCCGCCGGACGGCTGGTGGACCATGATGCGGGCGTTCGGCGTGGCGAAGCGCATGCCCTTCTCGCCGGCCGTCAGCAGCAGCGAGCCCATCGAGGCGGCCTGGCCGACGCAGAGCGTCGACACCGCCGGGCGGATGAACTGCATGGTGTCGTAGATGGCCATGCCGGAGGTGACCACGCCGCCGGGCGAGTTGATGTAGAGGCTGATCTCCTTCTTCGGGTTCTCGGCCTCGAGGAAGAGGAGCTGGGCGCAGACCAGCGTCGCCATCCCGTCCTCGACCGGGCCGGTGATGAAGATGATGCGCTCCTTGAGCAGGCGGGAGAAGATGTCGAAGGCGCGCTCGCCCCGGTTGGTCTGCTCGACCACCATCGGCACGAGGTTCATGTAGGTCTCGACGGGGTCTTTCATCGGATGGTCCTCTGTCGGAAATCCGCGCGCGGAGATGGCGGGCGGAATCGGATTGTCGCGTTGTCCGTTAGATAGGATGCGCGCTCCGCCTTGCGCAAGGCTGCCCTGGCGGCACCCGCCGGAGGGCCGGCGGAGCCCGCGTTAACGAACCCGAAAGAATTTCTTCCGCGCCGGCCCGCGAGCCTCTAACCTTACCGGGCGTCAAGCGTTCAATCAGGCAATGCGTTCAACAGGGTAGCAAGTCAAATGTCGAAGCGTCGAAGCGTTCTGGCGGCCGCGGGGGCCGCGCTGCTGGCGACGGCAGGCCAGACCGCCGCAGGGGGCCATGCCGTCGCCTGCTACGAGCAGGTCAGCCGTCCTCCCGTCTACGATACGGTCTACGAGCAGATCCAGGTCCATCCCGGCGGCCAGCAGGTCGAGGTCGTCCCGGCCGTCTACGGCACGGTCGAGCGGCAGGTCGTCGTCCGGCCCGCGCGCGTCGAGTGGCAGGTGTCGCCGGCCCGCTATGCGTGGCGCACCGAGACGGTGCTGGTCGAGCCGGAGCGCGTGGTCTCGCGGGTCATCCCGGCCGTCGTGAAGACGGTCCATCGCAAGGTCATGGTCGCCGACGGCGGCTGGGGCTGGGAGTGGCAGGTCATCAACGGCCGCAAGGTGCTGTGCAAGGTGAAGCGCCCGCCGGTCTTCCGCACCGTCGCGGAGACCGTGGTGGTGCACCCCGAGCGCGTCGTGCACGAGCGCGTGCCGGCCCGCTACGGCCAGCGGCAGGTGCAGGTGATGGTGGCGCCGGAGCGGCGCGAGAAGATCGTCATCCCGGCCGAATACGGCACCGTGGCCGAGCAGGTGGTCGTGCGGCCGGCCGAGCGCCGCGTCCACGTCATCCCGCCGCGCTACGAGACGGTGGCGCGCCGCGTGATGGTGCAGGGCGGCGGCACCGACTGGCGGCCCGTCCGCGTCGCTGGCCATTGCGGCTGAACGGCCCGCTCAGCCGGCCTCGGCCCGCAGCCAGCGCCTGAGGGCATCGGCGTCGCCGGTCTCGACCGCATCGGCGACGCGGCGGCCGATGGCGGCGCCGAACTTGTAGCCGTGGCCGGAGCAGGCCGACACCACCACGGCGCGGCCGATCTGCGCGCCGAAGAAGCGCTGGTCGGCGGTGAAGGTGTAGGCGCAGGAGACGGTCTCGCGCACCGCATATTCGTCCAGCCGCAGGAAGGGCGGGGCAAACAGGTCGCGCACCTCGGCGCCCTCGCCCGGCCGCGCCGCGCGGCCGGCATCGGCGTCCGGCCAGCGCTCCTTGTGCAGGCCCGAGCCGAACTTCAGCCCGGCGCCGCCGGTCGGCGGGATGATGTAGCCGTCGGTCTCGCCGCCGACGTCGAGGATGACGGGTGCCGCCTCCCACGCCACGCGCAGGTCGGCGGGCGGGTCGAGATAGACGACCGCCGTGCGGTAGGTCGTGAGGTCGGCGGCGAGCTTAGGGAACAGCTTCAGCACCCAGGCGCCGGCCGTGACCACGATCCTGTCGGCAGCCAGCCGCTCGCCCGTTTCGAGCATGACCGCGCCGGCCGCCGCATCCAAGGAAGCCGCCTTGGTCCGCTCGCGGATCGTGCCGCCCGCGGCGCGGATCAGCCCGGCGAGGCCGGCGGCGATCGGCCGGCAAAGCAGCGCGCCGCCGTCGGGCGAGGAGAAGCCGAAGCGCAGCGAGCCGCCGTCGAGGAACGGGTAGCGGCGCGCGGCCTCGGCGCCGTCGAAGAGGTCGAGCGGGTAGCCGCCGGCGCGCATGCCGTCGAGATAGGTCTCTGCCTCGTCGCCCGGCGCGCGCGACAGGCAGAGGAAGCCGCGCGGGTCGTAGTGCGCCTCACCCAGCGCCGCCCACAGCTCGTCCCAGGCGTCGTAGGCCTCGCCGATCAGGCGCGCATAGCCGCTCGCGGCGCCGTAGGCGCGGCGGATGATGCGGTGGTGGTCGCCGGAGGCCGAGAGCGGGTTCGGCACCGGCCCCTGCTCGACCAGCGTCACGGCATGGCCGCGGCGGGCGAGATGCCACGCGCTCGCCAGGCCCGAAATGCCCGCCCCGACGACGACGACCTTCATGCTTGCTCCCCCGGCGCGGCGTTTCAGGCCCCCGGCAACATACGGTCTGGCCATCCTTCGGCAAGACGGGCTAGGAACGTCGCATGACAGCGCTTCTCGAGCCACCTCCAGCCCTGCAATTCGACGCCGGCACCGGCCGCGTGCGGCTCGACCCGCACGACGCCGCCTTCGTGCAGGATCCCTACGCGGCCTATGCCTTCTTCCACGACCGGGCGCGCGCGTTCTTCTGGGAGGATTTCGGCTTCTGGTGCTTCGCGGGCTACGACGACGTCAACCGGCTGCTGCGCGACCGGCGGCTGGGACGCGAGCGGCCGGGCGGCTACCGCAACTTTCCCGAAGGCGCGGACGCGCGGCGGCACCTCGCCGCCTTCGACGCGGTCGAGGCGCATTCGCTGCTGGAGCTGGAAGCGCCGGTCCACACGCGGCTGCGCACGCTGGTCAACCGCGCCTTCGTCTCGCGCCAGGTGGAGCGGCTGCGGCCGCGCATCGAGGCGCTGGCGCACGAGCTCGTCGACGCGATCGAGGCGGACGGCCATGCCGACCTGCTGCCGGCCTTCGCCACGCCGGTGCCGATCACGGTGATCGCCGAGATGCTCGGCGTGCCGGTCGAGACGGGGCCGCAACTGCTCGACTGGTCGCACCGGATCGTCGCCATGTACGCGCACGGGCGCACGCTGGAGGTCGAGGAAGACGCCGACCGCGCCGCGAAGGAGTTCGGCGACTTCATCCGCGAGCATGCGCGCCGGCGGCGGCAGACGGAGCCGGGCGACGACCTGCTCGGCGTGCTGACGGCCGCGCACGAGAGCGGCGACAGGCTGAGCGAGGACGAACTGGTCTCGTCGGTGATCCTTCTGCTCAATGCCGGCCACGAGGCGACCGTCCACCAGACCGGCAACGCCATCCGCGCGATCCTCAAACAGGGCGGCGACCCGCGCCGCTTCTTCGGCTCGCCGGAGGCGGTGGCGGCGACGGTGGAGGAATGCCTGCGCTTCGACGCGCCGCTGCACATGTTCACCCGCTACGTCTACGACCCTGCTGTCTTGCCGGAAGGGGGGCTGCCGGACGGCGTGAAGGTCGAACCGGGCGACAGGATCGGGCTGCTGCTGGGCGCGGCCAACACCGACCCGGCCGCCTTCGCCGTGCCGCGCCGCTTCGATCCCGGCCGGGCCGACCAGAAGAACGTGTCGTTCGGCGCCGGCATCCATTTCTGCATCGGCGCGCCGCTGGCGCGGATCGAGCTGCAGGCCTCGCTGAAGGTGCTGTTCGAGCGGCTGCCGGGGATCAGGCTGGCCGGCGAGCCGGCCTATCGGGATTCCTACCATTTCCACGGGCTCGACCGGCTCGACTGCGCGTGGTGAGCGCTCCGCTCACAGCCGGATCACATATTCCTTGCGCGTGGTCTCGACCACTTCCCAGGTGCCGGCGAAGCCGGGGCGGATGACGAAGCTGTCGCCGGCCCCGACCGTGCGGGCTTCCCCGCCGTCCTCGGCAATCACCGAGACGCCCGACAGGATGTGGCAGAACTCCCATTCGTCGTAGACGATGCGCCACTTGCCGGGCGTCGCCTCCCAGACGCCCGCATAGAGGCCGTGCGGCGCCTCCTCGACGTTCCAGGTGCGGAAGCGCGGGGCGCCGGAGATCACGCGGTCGGGCAGCGGCGCGCCCTCCTCGGGCGCGATGCCGGAAATGTCGAGGGCGAGGAAGCTGGTCATGGACGCCTGCCTTTCGGGGTGCGTCCTTCGAGGCTCGCCCACGGAAGGCGGTTTTTCAATACGGTCTTATGTGCGGGCTCGCACCTCAGGATGAGGGAGGTCGCGCATCGAGCCCGCAACGTGGTGGGTTCGAGAGCCGACCGTCCCCATCCTGAGGTGCGAGCCCGCGGGACGGGAGTGATAGGGAGCGGTCCTCCGAGGGCGAGCCTCGAAGGACGCACCCTGCCCTCGCGTCAGATCTTGGCCAGCGCCTGGTCGATGTCGGCGATGATGTCGTTGACGTCCTCGATGCCGACCGAGAAGCGGACGACCTCGGGGCCGGCGCCGGCGGCGATCTTCTGCTCGTCGGATAGCTGGCGGTGCGTGGTCGAGGCCGGGTGGATCACCAGCGAGCGGGTGTCGCCGATATTGGCCAGATGCGAGAACAGTTCCAGCCCTTCGACCAGCTTGATGCCTGCCTCGTAGCCGCCCTTGAGGCCGAAGGTGAACACTGCGCCGGCGCCCTTGGGCGAATACTTCTTCTGCAGCGCGTGGTTCTTGTCGTTCGGCAGGCCGGGATAGGAGACCCACGCCACCTTGGGATGGTCAGACAGCCACGCCGCGACGGTCGCAGCGTTGTCGCAATGGCGCTGCATCCTGAGCGGCAGCGTCTCCAGGCCGGTGAGGATCAGGAAGGCGTTGAAGGGCGAGATGGCCGGCCCGAGGTCGCGCAGGCCGAGCACGCGCGCGGCGATGGCGAAGGCGAAGTTGCCGAAGGTCTCGTGCAGCACCATCCCGCCATAGTCGGCGCGCGGCTGCGACAGCAGCGGATACTTGCCCGACTTAGACCAGTCGAAGGTGCCGCCGTCGACGATGATGCCGCCGATCGAGTTGCCGTGGCCGCCGATGAACTTGGTCAGCGCATGCACGACGATGTCGGCTCCGTGCTCGATCGGGCGCACGAGATAGGGCGAGGCCAGCGTGTTGTCGACGACGAGCGGCAGGCCGTGCTTGCGCGCGACGTTGGCGATCTTCTCGATGTCGACGAACTCGCCGCCGGGATTGGCCAGACTCTCGATGTGGATCGCCTTGGTCCTGTCGTCGATCACCTTCTCGAAGGTGGAGACGTCGTTGACGTCGGCCCAGCGGACTTCCCAGCCGAAGCTCTGGAAGGACGACGCGAACTGGTTGATCGTGCCGCCGTAGAGCTTGCGGGCGGCGACGAAATTGTCGCCCGGCGACATCAGCGTGTGGAAGGTGAGCAGGTGGGCCGCCTGGCCCGAGGCGGTGGCGAGCGCGGCCGTGCCGCCCTCGAGCGCCGCGACCCGCTCCTCGAGCACCGCCTGGGTAGGGTTCATGATGCGCGTGTAGATGTTGCCGAACGCCTTCAGCCCGAACAGGTCGGCCGCATGGTCGGCGCTGTCGAACACGAAGGAGGTGGTCTGGTAGATCGGCGTCGCGCGCGCGCCGGTGGCGGGGTCGGGCTTGGCCCCCGCGTGAACCGCGAGCGTGTTGAAACCGGGCGTGCGCTGAGACATGAAGGATCGTCCTCTCCTGAAACCGTTTTGCGTATTCTCGCCAAGGCCTTCGCCAAAGCAAAGAAAATTATTCTACGCACAGGCCCGCCCGGCTGGCGAGATTCCTGTTGGTCGCGCCGCGAGGCGATTGTTATTCGCCTTGCCCCGTGCTGAACAAATGACAGGGACGCAGCAAGCGGAGGTGGAAATGTCGAACGCGCGCAAATACGCGGCCGAGGCGATCGGTACGTTCTGGCTTACTTTCGGAGGATGCGGGGCGGCGGTGCTGGCCGCGGCCTTCCCCGCGCTGGGGATAGGCTTCGTCGGCGTGGCGCTGGCCTTCGGCCTGACGGTGCTGACGATGGCCTATGCGATCGGCCACGTGTCGGGCTGCCATCTCAACCCGGCGGTGACGGTGGGGCTAGCGGTCGGCGGCCGGTTTCCGGGCGGCCAGGTGTTGCCCTACATCGTCGCGCAGGTGATCGGCGCGATCGTCGGCGCGGGCGTGCTCTACGTCATCGCCTCGGGCGCGCCGGGCTTCGACGCGGTCGCCAGCGGCTTCGCCGCCAACGGCTACGGCGAGCATTCGCCCGGCAAGTACGGGCTGGGCTCGGCGGTGGTGGCCGAGCTGGTGCTGACCATGATGTTCCTGTTCATCATCATGGGCTCGACCCACGGCAAGGCGCCGGCCGGCTTCGCGCCGATCGCGATCGGCCTCGGCCTGACGCTGATCCACCTGATCGGCATCCCGATCACCAACACCTCGGTCAACCCGGCGCGCAGCACCGGGCCGGCGCTGTTCGTCGGCGGCTGGGCGCTGGCGCAGCTCTGGCTGTTCTGGGTGGCGCCGATCGTCGGGGGTGCGGCCGGCGGCGCGCTCTATCGCTGGATCAGCGCGGAGCCGTCCGAGCCGGTGGTCGGCACCGCGCGGCGCTGATCCGACCGCGGCGCAAGGCCGGCGGCAGCGTCCGCCGGCACGGCCCTGCGGTTATTTCTGGCGGATGCCGAAGCTTTGGAAGCCGCTGCGCATCAGCGGCTTCCTCGACGAGATGACGCGGCTGTTGACGCCGTTCCAGCCGATCTCGCCGGCCAGCCGCGCATATTCGATCTTCGGGCAGCGGTTCATCACCACCTTGAGGCCGCGGCTTTCGGCCTTCGCGGCGGCCGCGTCGTTGCGGATGGTGAGCTGCATCCAGATCACCTTGGGCAGCGGGTCGAGCTGCAATGCCTCATCCACGATCGGCGGCACGGCATCGCTGGCGCGAAAGATGTCGACCATGTCGATCGGCACGGGAATGTCGGCGAGCCGCGCATAGGTCATGCGGCCGGCGATCTCCTTGCCGGCCTGGCCGGGATTGACCGGATAGACCTCGTAGCCCTTGTCGGCGAGGTATTTCGTCACGAAGAAGCTGGGCCGCACCTCGTTGGCGGAGGCGCCGACGATGGCGATCGTGCGCACCGAATTCAGGATGCCGGAGATGTAGCTGTCGTCGTAGGCGTCGTGGTTCATGCCGGCAGCGAGATACGCCCTTCCGCGTCGATCGGGAAGGCCGGATTGTGGGCGACCTCCCAGACATTGCCGTCGACGTCGGCGAAATAGCCGTACCAGCCGCCCCAGAACGCCTTCTGAGCCGGCTTGACGATGCGCCCGCCGGCGGCGACCGCCTGCGCCAGCACGGCATCGACCTCGGCGTCGCTGCGCGTGTTGTAGGCGAGGTAGATGGCCGACGGCTCGGGCCCGAAGGCGACGCCGGAATCGGCCTCGGCATCCTTGCGCGGAAACAGGCCGAGGATCACGCCGCCCATCTGGAAGAAGGCGACGCCTTCGGTGATGCCGGGATGCCGTTTCAGCCCCATGCCCTCGTAGAAGGCGACGGCACGGTCGAGGTCGCGGCAGGCGATGGTGACGATGGAGATGCGCGGTTCCATCACCTGTCCGACCATTGCGGCCTGCGCTTGCCGAAGAAGGCCGAGATCCCCTCCTCGGCGTCGTGCGCGAGCATGTTCTCGACGATGGCGCGGCTGGCGACGTCGTAGGCGTCGGCCAGCTCCAGCCCGGCCTGCCGGTAGAAGGACTGCTTGCCGAGCCGGACCGCCAAAGGCGATTTCGCCGCAACGAGTTGCGCCCGTTCCGTGACAAATCGAGTCAGCTCGGCGTGTGGCACCACCTGCCCGACGAGGCCGTAGGTCTCGGCGGTTTCGGCGTCGATCAGGTCGCCGGTCAGAAGCATATCCATCGCGTGCTTGCGCGAGACGTTGCGCGACAGCGCCACGGCCGGCGTGTGGCAGAACAGGCCGACGTCGATGCCGTTGACCCCGAAGCGGGCGCGGTCGGACGCGATCGCCAGGTCGCAGGCTGCGACGAGCTGGCAGCCGGCGGCGGTGGCTATGCCGTCGACTTCGGCGATCACCGGCTTGGGATGCGCGGGGATCGACTGCATCAGCCGCGAGCAGGTGGCGAAGGTGCGCTCGAACCAGTCCCTGCCCGCGTCGGCATCTTTGCGGTGAGCCGTCATCTCCTTCAGATCGTGGCCGGCGCAGAACACCTTGCCCTCGCCGGCGATCACGACGACGCGCACGGCCTCGTCGTCGCGGGCGGCATCGAGCGCGCCCTGCAGCGCCGCCATCGCCGGCATCGAAAGCGCGTTGGCCGGCGGGTTGGCGAGCGTGATGCGGCAGATCCCGTCCGCCGTCCGCACGCGGACCAGCTCGCCGGCCGGCTCCACCCTGGCCATCTCGTTCATCGCGCACCTCCTGTCTTGCCTCCCGAAACTAGCACGCATGCGCTTGAAGAACAGCGCCGATGCCGCCAAAGTCGCGTTGACGTTTACGCAAACGGAAGGCCGGGAGGGCGCGTTGGCGAAGGTTCTCTACGAGAAGGACGGGCGCATCGCCCGCATCACGCTCAACCGGCCGGAGGTGATGAACGCCATCGACGACGAGCTGCCGGCGGAGCTGGAGGCCTGCGTCGAGCAGGCGAATGCCGACCAGGGCGTCCACGTCATCGTCCTTTCCGGCGCCGGCCGCGCCTTCTGCGCCGGCTACGACCTCGCCTACTACGCGGAAGCCGCGGGCGGCGAAGGCAACGCGGCGACGCAGGAAATGCCGTGGGACCCGATGAAGGATTATGCCTTCATGATGCGCAACACGCAGCGCTTCATGTCGCTGTGGCGCAGCTACCGGCCGGTGGTCTGCAAGGTGCACGGCTTCGCGGTTGCCGGCGGCTCCGACATCGCGCTCTGCTCCGACATGATCGTCATGGCCGAGGATGCCGAGATCGGCTACATGCCGGTGCGCGTCTGGGGTTGCCCGACGACGGCGATGTGGGTCTACCGGCTCGGGCCGGAGCGGGCCAAGCGCATGGTCTTCACCGGCGACAGGATCGACGGGCGCGAGGCGGAAAGGATCGGGCTGGTGCTCAAGGCGGTGCCGGCGGCGGAGCTGGACGCCGAGGTGGAGAGGCTGGCGGAGCGGATGGCGACGGTGCCGGTCAACCAGCTCATGATGCAGAAGCTGGTCGTCAACCAGGCGATCGAGGCGATGGGGCTCAAGCAGACGCAGATGTTCGCGACGATCTTCGACGGGATCACCCGGCACTCGCCGGAAGGGCTCAACTTCAAGCATCGCGCCGAGGAGACGGGCTGGAAGCAGGCGGTGCGCGAGCGCGACCTCGGCACCTTCGACTGGACGGCCAACCGGCCGATCAACTCGGCGAAGGGCTGAGGCGATGGGCGCTCCCCTCACCCCGGTGCTCGGCGCGGCCGAGATCAACACGCTGCTCACCAGCGTCTATCCCCAGCTCAACGCCGAGATGATGGCCTACGAGGCGGTCGAGGTGTTCCCCGGCGGCTGTGTGGTGCGGCTCAACGCGACGGAGAAGCATCTGCGGCCGGGCAACACGGTCTCCGGCCCGTCGCTGTTCACGCTGGCCGACATCGGCGGCTATGTCTGCGTGCTGTCGCATGCCGGGCCGGACGCGCTGTCGGTGACGACCAACCTCAACATCAACTTCATGCGCAAGGCCGAGGCCGGGCCGGTCGAGGGTCATTGCCGCATCCTCAAGCTCGGACGCAGCCTGATGGTGTTCGACTGCGACATGGTCGCCGGGCCGGACAAGGTGACCGTCGCCCACGCGACCGGGACGTACTCGATCCCGCCGAAGCGAGGCTGAGCCGCCTCAGCCGTCGAGAAGCGCCACGTCGAGCCGACCGAGGTCGTCACGGGCGGCGACGGCATTGATGGCGGCGATCCGCCCGCCGGCGATCTCCAGCCGCAGCACCAGCAGCAGCCGGCCGCCGGGAACCACGGCTACGTCTATGTTGCCGTCGACGAGGGCCGGCCTCGCCGCCTGCGCCCTGCCGTTGAAGAATTCCGCCACCGGCCCCGCGCCGCGGATCTCGGGCGGGGTGCCGAGGCGCAGCGTGGCGGCGTCGCCGCGCAGCACGACGTCGGGGTCGAGCAGCGCGAGCAGTGCCGTCAGGTCGCCGCCGCGCGAGGCGGCGAGGAAGGCGTCGACGATCTCGCGCCGGCGCCCGGCGTCCACATGCCCATCCGGACGCGCGCCCTGAACGCGGCGGCGTGCGCGGCTGGCGAGCTGGCGCGCGGCATCCTGCGAGCGCCCGATGGCCGGCGCGATTTCCTCGAACGGCACGGCGAACATGTCGTGCAGCACGAAGGCGACGCGCTCGGCCGGCGCCAGCGTCTCCAGCACCGTCAGCATGGCGAGGCCGACCGAGTCGGCCATCGCGATCTCGTCCTCGGGACCGGCGCCCGCGTCGGCCATCGAGGCGAGCGGCCCGTCTTCCTGCATGGCCTCGAAAGAGTCCTCGCGGCGCGCCTTGCGGGCGCGCAGCATGTCCAGGCACAGGCGCGCCACGACCGTGGTCAGCCAGCCGCCGACATTGCCGATCGCATCCGCGTCGGCGCGCTGGAGCCGCAGCCAGACCTCCTGCACCGCGTCCTCCGCCTCGCTGCGGGAGCCCAGCATGCGGTAGGCGACGGAGGTCAGGCGCGGCCGGCTCGCCTCGAACTGCCCGGCCAGAAAATCCTTCGCTGCCACGGTCACATTCCTTCCTCGCCTTCCGTCATGGTCATGACGAGCGGATCGCAGCCGGTGTGACAGGCGCGGCCTGCCGCCCGTAAAGATGGAAAAGGAACACGACCATGCAAGCACGAATGAAACATCCCGTATTCGTCATCCCCGAGGCCATGCAGGCCATGCACGCGCTCGGCAAGGCGAGCGCGGCCGACGGGCTGCCCGAGGTCACCTGCTACCTGGTGCATCTGCGCGCGAGCCAGATCAACGGATGCAGCGTGTGCGTCGACATGCATGCGCGCGAGCTCAAGGAGGCGGGCGAGGACGACCGGCGCATCTTCGCCGTGGCGGCCTGGCGCGAAACGCCCTGGTTCACCGACGCCGAACGCGCGGCACTTGCCCTGACCGAGGAGGTCACCCGGCTCGCCGACCGGCCGGAGGCCGTGTCCGACGCGGTGTGGGCGGAAGCCGCGCGGCACTACGACGAGAAGGCGATGGCGGCGCTGCTCCTCCAGATCGCGCAGATCAACGTCTGGAACCGCCTCAACGCGGCCGTCCGGCAGGTGGCCGGCCAGAAGTGGAACTGACGGCGGAAGGAGGCTCAGAATGAGGTATCCTAATACCTCTAACCTAAGCCATTGTTTCGGCTGCATTTAATCGGAAAGATGCCGAATCTTCGCGATTGACGCCGGCGCCACCCTCCCCTATAAGCCTGCACAGCCAGCGGCCTTCGGGCCGCGGTTTTGTTTTGGCGCGCAGGCGCCGGAACGCAAGCAACAAGAAACGCCTCGCGGGTGTCCATGGCAATCCGCAGGTCCAAACGAACGGAAGCACAATGAAAACCTTCTCGCAGAAGCCTGCCGAGGTGGTGAAGAAGTGGGTGCTGATCGACGCCGAGGGTCTCGTCGTCGGCCGCCTCGCCTCGATCGTCGCCAACCGGCTGCGCGGCAAGCACAAGCCGACCTTCACCCCGCATGTCGACGACGGCGACAACGTCATCATCATCAACGCCGACAAGGTGAAGTTCACCGGGCGCAAGCACGAGAACAAGGTCTATTACTGGCACACCGGCTATGCCGGCGGGATCAAGGAGCGCACCGCGCGCCAGATCCTCGAGGGCCGGTTCCCGGAGCGCGTCGTCGAGAAGGCGGTCGAGCGGATGATCCCGCGCGGCCCGCTCGGCCGGCGCCAGATGAAGAATCTCCGCGTCTATGCCGGCGCGGACCACCCGCACGAGGCGCAGCAGCCGCAGAAGCTGGATGTCGCCGCGATGAACAAGAAGAACGCAAGGGCCTGATAGCACATGGCTGATCTCTCCTCCCTCGCCGATCTCGGCACGGTCGCCAAGGCCGAGCAGCCGGCCGCGCCGGTGCATGTCCAGAAGCTGGACAAGCACGGCCGCGCCTACGCCACCGGCAAGCGCAAGGACGCGGTCGCCCGCGTCTGGCTGCGTCCCGGCACCGGCAAGATCACGGTCAACGACAAGGAATACGCGGCCTATTTCGCCCGGCCGGTTCTCCAGATGGTGCTGCAGCAGCCGATCGTGGCGGCCAACCGCAACGGCCAGTACGACGTGATCGTCAAGGTCGCCGGCGGCGGCCTCTCCGGCCAGGCCGGTGCCGTTCGTCACGGCATCTCCAAGGCGCTCACCTATTACGAGCCGTCGCTGCGCGGCGTGCTCAAGAAGGGCGGCTTCCTGACCCGCGACAGCCGCACCGTCGAGCGAAAGAAGTACGGCAAGGCGAAGGCCCGCCGCTCGTTCCAGTTCTCGAAGCGCTAACCCGCTTCGCCTCGGAACAGACGGAAAAGCGGGCCGCAAGGCTCGCTTTTTTGTTGCGTAGGTCGCGCGGCATCGACTTAATCACGATCAATCGCTATGATTGCTTCTGATTGGAGGCTGCCATGGAAACCAAAGTTCTGACGGCGCATGTGCCGCTCCCGCTTGCCGAGAAGGTGGACGAAATGGCGGCGCGTCTCGAACGCTCGCGCGGCTGGATCGTCAAGCAGGCCCTCGCGGCCTGGATCGCACAGGAAGAGGAACGTCGACGACTGACGCTGGAGGCGCTGGCCGACGTCGACGCCGGGCGCGTGGTCGACCACAAGGCCGTGCAGGCGTGGGCCGACAGCCTCGACACCGACGATCCCCTGCCCGTTCCGCATTGATGGACATCAGGTGGACCGGCAAGGCGATATCGGACCTCGCCCGCCTGCATGACTTCCTCGCGCCGGTGAACCGCCGCGCGGCGGCTGAAGCGGTACGAGGGCTGGCTGCGGCTCCATCAAGGCTGAGTCAGCATCCCAGAATTGGCGAAAGGCTGGAAGAGTTCGACCCGCGGGAAGTCCGTCGCATCCTCGTCGGCAAATACGAGATACGATACGAGATCAGCGGGTCCACGATCTACGTTCTGCGCCTGTGGCATACGAGAGAAGATCGCTAGCAATGCCCTCGAAGTCCATCGACAACGCCTTCACCGCCCGTTCCGACCGGGGCGCGGCGGGCGATCCGACCTATGCCGGCGCCCTGTCGTTCATGCGGCGGCGCTATTCCAAGAAGGCGGCCGGAGCGGATGCGGTCGTGTGGGGCATCCCGTTCGACGCGGCCGTCTCCAACCGGCCCGGGGCGCGCTTCGGCCCGCAGGCGATCCGGCGCGCCTCGGCGATCTTCGACAACGACCCGCAATATCCGTTCGGGCTCGACCTGTTCGAGACGCTGTCGGTGGTCGACTACGGCGACTGCCTGCTCGACTATGGCGACCACGGCAAGACGCCGGCGGCGATCGAGAAGCAGGCGGCGAAAATCCTGAAGTCCGGCGCCTTCCTGCTGTCGCTCGGCGGCGACCATTTCGTCACCTGGCCGCTGCTTCGGGCGCATGCGGCGATCCACGGGCCGCTGGCGCTGGTGCAGTTCGACGCGCACCAGGACACATGGCCCGACGACGGGCGGCGGATCGACCACGGCTCGTTCGTGGGCCGCGCCGCGCGCGATCGTGTCATCGACCCGGCCCGGTCGATCCAGGTCGGCATCCGCACGCATGCGCCGGAGGATTGCGGCCTCGCCATGCTCTACGGCCACGAGGTCGAGGAGATTTCGGCCGGCGAGATCGCCGAGGCGATCCTCAAGCGGACGGCCGGCGCCAGGGCCTACGTCACCTTCGACATAGACTGCCTCGACCCGGCTTTCGCGCCCGGCACCGGCACGCCGGTCGCGGGCGGGCCGTCGAGCGCGAAGATCCTGTCGGTGCTGCGCAAGCTCGGCGCGCTCGACATGGTCGGCGCCGACGTGGTCGAGGTGTCGCCGCCCTACGACCACGCCGACATCACCGCGATCGCCGGCGCCACCGTCGCCATGCACTATCTGGGCCTGCTCGCCGAGCGGAAGCTGCGACGACGATAGGTCTTCATGAGCTTCACGCACCGATTCAGGTGCTTGCGAAACAGAGTCCGATCGACGACATAAGGGCCTGAAAAGTCAGGCCATCCGAGGCAGACATGAAACCCAAGATCTTCATCGACGGCGAGCACGGCACGACCGGCCTGCAGATCCGGCAGCGGCTCGCCGGCCGGAACGACCTCGACATCATCTCCATTCCCCAGGGACGGAGAAAGGACCCGGCGGCCCGCGCGGACTTCCTCAATGCCGCCGACATCGCCATCCTGTGCCTGCCGGACGACGCGGCGAAGGAGAGCGTGTCGCTGATCGCTAACGACAGGACGCGCGTCATCGACGCCTCGACGGCGCACCGGGTGGCCGAGGGCTGGACCTACGGCTTTCCCGAGATGGACGAGGCGCAGGGCAAGGCCGTCGCGTCCGCCAGGCGGGTCGCCAATCCCGGCTGCTGGCCGCAGGGGCCGATCGCGACGCTGCGGCCGCTGATCGCGGCCGGCCTGCTGCCGGCCGATTATCCGGTCAGCGTCAACGGCATCTCCGGCTACACCGGCGGCGGCCGCTCGATGGTCGAGGACTACGAGGCCAAGGGCGAGGCCGCGCCGGAGTTCCTGCCCTACGGGCTGTCGCTCAAGCACAAGCACGTGCCGGAGCTGAAGAAATATTCGGGCCTCAGCGGCGACCCGCTGATGCAGCCGGCGGTCGGCAATTTCGCGCAGGGCATGATCACCGTCGTGCCGCTGCAGCTCGGCCACCTGCCGAAGGTGCCCAAGGGCACGGAGCTGCACGCCGCGATCGCCGACCACTATGCCGGCGGCAAGGGGTTCGTGAAGGTCGCGCCGCTCGGGCCGGTCGAGCGCTCGGCCGAGATCGAGCCGGAACACCACAACGGCACCAACTGGATGACGCTGCACGTCTTCGCCAACGACGACCGCGCGCAGGCGCTGCTGCTCGCCGTCTACGACAATCTCGGCAAGGGCGCGTCGGGCGCGGCGGTGCAGAACATGGACCTGATGCTGGGACGTGCCTGAGCCTGCCCTGCCCGCCGCATGGGACGTCGCCGCGCTCGGGAAAATCGCGGACGGCATCGGCGGGCGGGTCTTTCGCGCCACCCTTCGCGGCGGCGGCACGGCGATCGTCAAGCAGCTCAGCGCGCTGGCGCTGCGCGACCGGGCGGACGGCGAGGCCTTCCTCAAATGGCGCGACGGCCGCGGCGCCGTGCGGCTGCTCGACCGGCGGGGCGACCTGCTGCTGCTTGAGGATGCCGGCGACCATACCCTGCTCGATGTGTTCCGGCGTGACGGCGACGAAGCCGCGACGGCAATCGCCGCGGAGCTGATCCGCAGCCTGCACGCGACGGGGCCGCGGCCCTATCCGTCCGGGATGGAAACGCTCGCGGCCTATTTCTCCAGCCTCCTCGCCCGCGCGGCGATGGACGATGACGGGCAATACCGGGCCGCCGCTGCGCTCGCCGAGCGCCTGCTCGCCGGCCAGCGCGGCATCCGCCCGCTGCATGGCGACTTCCACCACGAGAACGCGCTGCATGCGCCGCGCGGCTGGCTCGCCATCGACCCGAAGGGCGTGCTGGGCGATCCGGCCTTCGACGTCGCCAACCTGTTCTACAATCCGCTGGAGAGCGAGTTGCGCTACGACCCGGCCCGCGCGGCGCGGCTGGCGTCTGTCCTCGCGCCGGCCGTCGAGCGCGAGCCCGCCGAGCTGCTCGACTGGGCGTTCGCCTTCACGGCGCTGTCGGCGTCCTGGCATGCCGAGGACGGCAACATGGGCGAGGCGGCGAAGTCGCTGCGGGTCGGGCGCGCCGTGGCGGCGGCCCGCGAGATCGTCGCCTGATCCGGGATCAGGCCGCCGCCGGCAGCGGATAGGCGCCCTTGGTGCCGCGCCAGTGGGCGGCGGCGAAGCCGAGCACGATCATGGCGAAGCCGTGATGGGTGAGCGCGAGGTCGAGCGGCACGACCAGTAGCAGCGTGGTGATGCCGAGCACGGCCTGCGCCGTCACCAGCCCGAACAGGATCCAGGCGCGGCGCGCATGCGGCGAGCCGGGCGCGGCGCGCGACAGCGCGATCGCGTGCCACAGCGTGGCGGCGAAGACGAAATAGGCGCCGAGCCGGTGCAGGAACTGCACGGTCTTCGGGTTCTCGAAGAAGTTGCGCCAGGCCGGCTCGATGGTGAGCAGGTCGCCGGGCCACAGGCTGCCGTCCATCAGCGGCCAGGTGTTGTAGGTCAGCCCCGCATGCAGGCCGGCGACCAGCGCGCCGAGATAGAGCTGGACGAGCACGAATACGACCAGCCAGCCGGCGAAGCGCTGCGTGCCGCGCGAAGCGGGTCCCGCCGGCTGCGGCGCCAGCCCGCGCGCCACGGCGACCGTCGCCACGAAGATGAGCGAGGCCATGATCAGGTGCGTCGCCAGCCGGTACTGGCTGACGCTGACGCGCTCGGACAGGCCCGACGCCACCATCCACCAGCCGATCGCGCCCTGCAGGCCGCCGAGCGCCAGCAGGCCGAGCATGCGCGGCTTGAGCATCGGCTCCAGCCGGCCCGACAGCCAGAAGAACAGCAGCGGCAGCGCCACCACGAAGCCGACGCCGCGGGCGAGCAGCCGGTGCGTCCATTCCCACCAGAAGATGGTCTTGAACTCGGAAAGGCTCATGCCCTTGTTGAGCTGCTCGTATTGCGGGATCTGCTGATACTTGGCGAACTCTTCCTGCCACTCGGCGTCCGACAGCGGCGGGACGACGCCGTGGATCGGCTTCCATTCGGTGATGGAGAGGCCGGAGCCGGTGAGCCGCGTGGCGCCGCCGACGAGGAAGATGGCCAGCAGCATCGCGATCACGACGTAGAGCCAGCCGCGCAGCAGGGCGCGGTTGCGCCAGATGCGCGCCTCGGCGGTGTCGATCCGTCCTGTCCCAGCCGATGCGACGGCCATGCCTGCCCTGCCCTTTCGCGGATGGCGATAGGTGGACCAAAGGCAGCGGCCGCGCAACCCGGCGCCGCGCGACACGCCGTCGCTCCTCTTCCTGCGCATGTCGTTATCCCGAAACCGGTCCCCACTTTCGGGCGACATGCGCGGGCCGCAAGGTTGCGCCGCGCCGCGCACGGGTCTACAGCCCGGGCGAGGGAAAACGGAGCGCGACATGCCCGTGCGGCTGCGGAAACTGATCGGGACGATCCTATTGGTGGCGCTGGTCGTGCTCTACGCGTTCGTCGCCTCGGCCGTGGCGGTCGCGCGGCTCGGCGACGCCGGCGGGCTGGCGCATTTCCTGTTCTTCCTGCTGTCGGGCCTGCTGTGGGTGCTGCCCGGCATGGCGATCGTGAGCTGGATGCAGAAGCCCGGCCGCAGCGAGAGCTGACGCCTATCCGCTGCCGGCGGCGCGCGCCGGCTCCACGCCCTCGATGCTCGCCAGCATCGCGTGCAGGTCGCGCAGCGACTGCCGCGGGCCGTCGAGGCGCAGGCGCGGCAGCGCGAAGAGGTTGCGGGCGTGCTCGGCCCACAGGCTGCTCTCGACCGACGTGACCGCCGAGGCATGGCCGGCCGCGGCGGCGAGCTCCACCTCGCGCGGGCCGAAGGCGTCCGGGTCGCCATAGGGATAGGCCAGATGCCGCGGCTTCACGCCGAGCTCCATCTCGATGATGCGCGCGGCGTCGACGATCTCGTACCATGCCTTCTCGTCGCCGAGCCGCCGCAGGTTGAAATGGTTCAGCCCGTGCGTGCCGATCGTCACCAGCGGATGGGCGGCAAGGCGGCGCAGTTCGTCCCAGCCCATCAGCGCCTTTCCGGCCGCCTTGGGGTCGACGCCGGCCAGCAAGGCGAGGTCGCGCAGGATAGGCTGGCGCTGTTCCTCCGCCACGTCCGCGGTCAGGTAGTCGCGCAGCAGCCGGTAGGCCGCGAGCTTGCGCGACGGGCCGGAGCAGTCGACCGGGATGCGGCCCTCCCGTGTGGTCAGGTAGACCTCCTGCGCGGTGGCGACGAGCGCCTCCAGCACGTCCCACCACGGATCGACCGCGCCGCTGGCGAGGCCGGGGCTGACATAGGCGGTCAGCGGCGCGCCGTGCCGCTCCAGCACCGGCAGGGCCTCGCCGAGGATGTCGCGGTAGCCGATGTCGGCCGTCACCGTGGCGAAGCGCGGCAGCTTGCGGCCGACCTTCAGGCGCTCCAGCGCGTCGTCCAGCGTCACCAGCCGGTAGCCCAGCCGGCGCAGCTCGGTCAGCGCCTGGTCGAGGAAGGCGGGCGAGACGACCTCGCGCTCGGCGATGCCGATGCCGGGGCCGCCGGGCTTGCGGGTGCCGACGCGCCGCAGCGTCAGGATCGCGCCGATGCCGGCGACCTGCGCGGTGACGAGCGGCGCAAGGCCGCTGCCGCGCGCCGCCTTCGCCATCAGCCTGCGCACCAGATTGCCGGCGTCGACCATCGGCATTCCCCGTCCGACCCCCGCCCGCGCCATTGCGGGCGCTGGCAGACTAGCCCCGAAGCGTTGAAGGAGCGTTCACGGGCAGGCGAGCCGCTTCAGGCGGCGCTGCGGTCCGGGCGGGGCGGCAGGGCGAGGCCGGCGGCGGCCACGATGATCGGCTGGCCGAGACCCCTGCCCGCGATGTCGAGCGCGAGTTCGGCGATCTCGTCGGACGGCTCGACGGCCGACAGCAGAACGGCGGTGTCGTCGCAGACCAGCCGGCGTATGCTCTCGCCGTCGGCCGCGCCGCATTCGACCACGACGAGGTCGTAGGCGCTGGCGAGCGATTCGAGGATGATGGGCAGGCGCTCGGCCGCGCGCATGGCGCGCAGCGGGTCGGCGGTGCCGGCCGGCACGACGTTGCAGGCCGAGGCGCGGTCGTTGTGGATGACGTCGCCGAACTGCGCCTCGGAAACGAGCAGGTCGGTGATGCCGGGAAGCCGCGCGGCGCCCAGCATCGGCCGCGAGGCCGCGCCCGAGGCGGTCAGGTCGAGCAGGATGACGCGCAGGCCGGCATCGGCCACCTCGCGCGCCACGCGCACGCTCGCCGCAGCACCCGCGTCGCCCTCGGCCGACAGGAAGACGGCGCGCGCCGCGCCGCCGGCGATCAGCTTCTCGGCCGCGCGCTCGACGTCGATCTCGCCGATCGTGCGGCGCACCGGCGCGGCCTCGCGCCCGGGAGCGGCCTGCCCGAAGGACTCCGCCAGCCTGGCGCGGGCCGCGATCAGCTCGTGCAGCGTCGGCTCGGCCGCCGGCGCATCCGCCTGCCGCGCAGGGACAGGCATCTCCAGCTCGTCGACCTCGGCGATGATCTCGGGTCCGTCTGGCAGCGCGGCTCGGCGCCGGCGGGCGCGCAGCACCATCCAGGCCAGCATGAGGGCAAGCGAGACGGCGAAGGCGATTGCCCCGACGCTCCCCGCGCTCGCCGAGGCAGGAGCCGCGGGCGCCTCCGCCCGCCTGAACAGGCGCGCCTCGACCGGCAGGAACGCGCCGCTTATGCCGGCGGCGTCGCGCTGGCGGGCGACGGAAGCGTCGAGCTGGCGGTGGGCGTCGGCGCTCTTGGCCTCCAGCGCGGCGATCTCGGCGGCGCGGGCAGCCGCCGCGTCCGCCGCGGTCTGCATGGCGTCGCGCCGCGCGGCGACCTGTTTTTCGCGTGCGGCGGCCGAGCGGAGGTCGTCCTCGATGCCGGCCAGCACGGTGCGCGCGGCGGCGGCGAGCTGGCCGCGCGTCTCGGCGAGTTGGGCGTTCAGCGCGCGCATGCGCGGATGGTTGCCGAGCAGCGTGGCCGAGGCCTGGTCGATCTCGTCGCGAAGCTGCGCCTCGCGCTCGATCAAGGCGGCGGCGGCCTCGTCGGACTGGACGTCGGGGTTGGCGCGCAGGGCGGCGGCGTTGGCGAGCGCCGCGCGCAGCGCCTTGGCCCGCTCCTCGGCCGCCGCGCGCTCGCGGCCCAGCCGGGCAAGCTCGGCCTCGCTCTCGGCCGGCGGCGCGCCGGCCTGCGCCGGCTGCACTTCCTGCGCCTTGCGCAGGCCCGCCAACCTCTCGTCGAGCGCGGTGGCCTCGCCGCGCCGGCGTTCGATCTCGCCGGCAAGGGCGCGGGCGCCGGCCGGATCGGCCTGCTCGCGCGCCGCCTGCAGCAGCGCGACGTAGCGGCCGGCGACCGCGTTGGGGATGTCGGCGGCGAGCCTCGCCTCCCGTGCGGAGAAGCGGACCGCGACGAGGCCGGACGTGTCGAGCGGGCGGATGTCGAGGCCAGCCTTCAGCTCGTCGAGCGCCCTCTGCTCGCCGGCTGCACCCGAGCCGCCGGTCAACCCGACCGCGCCCAGCGCGCGCCCGAGCCACGAGCCGGCGGCGGCGAAGCCGGCGCGGCGGTCGAGGCCGAGATCGGCGGCGACGCGGCCGAGCACGCCGGTGGAGGAGATGATGGCGGTCTGGGCGGCAACGGCCTCCGCGCCGCCCCGCCCCTGCCCGAAGCCGATCAGGATCTCGGCCTGCGCCTCGTAGCGCGGCGGGATCAGCGAATGCAGCAGGATGGCGGTCGCGGTCGCCGCGACGACGACGAGGGCCGCGCGCGCGCCGTCGCGCCGCAGCGTGGCGAACAACCCGCCCCGCCGGGCGGGACGGCCGCCCGCGGCATGGGCCTCGATCGAGTCTGTGACCAGCGATTCCCGCATGCCCAACCGGTAAACCGACATGGTAACCGGCAGGTTAAGACCGGCTTTACCGGCCATTAACCCTAACAGACCGATAACGGCTCGAACCGGCGTTCTAGAGCATGTCGCCCGAAAGTGGGCCCGGTTTCGGGACAACGACATGCGCAAACAAAGGAGCTAAAGCGCGCCGCACGATTCGTGTACACGCGACGCGCTTTAGCCGCTCGAAGGGTTGGACCTGTGACGTTCCCACGTGCCGTGACTGCGTTGGCGCTGGCGCTCATGCTGGCAGGCTGCTCGGGCTACAGGCCCGCGCCGCCGGCTTTCCACGCCGCCCTGCAGCAGCCCTATCTGCTCGATTCGGGCGACAGCGTGCGCGTCACCGTGTTCGAGCAGGAAGGCCTGACCAACAGCTACGCGGTCGACCAGGCCGGCTACGTCTCCTTCCCGCTCGTCGGCGCCGTGCCCGCGCGCGGCCAGACCACCAAGCAGCTCGAGGCGGCGATCGCGGCGAAGCTGCGCAACGGCTACATCCGAGACCCCGACGTCTCGGCCGAGGTCGACCGCTACCGGCCGATCTTCATCATGGGCGAGGTCGGCGCGGCCGGGCAGTATTCCTACGTGCCTGGCATGACGGTGCAGAAGGCGATCGCGGCCGCCGGCGGCTTTTCCGCGCGCGCCCAGCAGCGCGACGTCGACATCACCCGCTCGATCAACGGCAAGGTGATGACCGGGCGCGTGGTCACCTCCGACCCGCTGCTGCCGGGCGACACGGTCTACGTGCGCGAAAGGCTGTTCTGAAACGCACCCTGCGGTTGCGATCCGTAGACTTTTCCGCCCCGGTTCAAGGCTTTCTTAGGGACGCCCCGCCTATGCTGCGCGCGGGGACAACAGAGCCTTTTCCGTCCAGGGCAGCAGATGAGCAAAGCCGCACGCGCGCATCCATTTTCGGCCGAAGCCGTCCGCGAGCACGAGGAGCGCTCCGCGCCGGCCGGGAGCGAGGCGCAGCTCAACGTCATCGCCCAGCAGGTGGCGACGCAATACCGGCGCGACACGATCTCGCCGGTGATGGTGAGCGGCTGGCTGCGCGTCATCGAGTTCGCGCTGCTGGTGGCGAGCGGGCTCGCCGTCTACGCCTTCTATGTCGGCCTCGATTCCTATGCGTGGTGGTACTATCCGGCGCTCGTCGTCGGCGGCTCGCTGCTGACGGTGATGCTGCTGGAGCTCACCGATTCCTACCAGATGGCGACGCTGCGCCGGCCGCTGGCGCATCTCGGCACGCTGCTGCTGGTCTGGGCCGGCTCGTTCGCGCTGATGTCGCTCGCCGGCTTCTTCCTCAAGGTCTCGGCCGACTTCTCGCGCGTCTGGTTCGCCGGCTGGCTGGCCGCCGGGCTGGCGCTGTTCCTCGTCATGCGGCTGGTCGCGGCGCGGCTGGTGCGGCGCTGGGCGCGCAACGGCGTGATGGAGCGCCGCGCCGTCATCGTCGGCGGCGGCCGCAACGCCGAGACGCTAATCCGCTCGATCGAGCGCCAGCCCGACAACGACATCCGCATCTGCGGCATCTTCGACGACCGCGACGACACGCGCTCGCCGCCGGTGGTGGCCGGCTATCCCAAGCTCGGCAACATCGCCGAGCTGACCACCTTCGCGCGCATCGCGCGCATCGACATGCTGATCGTGTCGCTGCCGATCTCGGCGGAGAAGCGCGTGTTGTCGATGCTGAAGAAGCTGTGGGTGCTGCCGGTCGACATCCGCCTGTCGGCGCATTCGGCCGAGCTGCACTTCCGCCCGCGCTCCTATTCCTACATCGGCGCGGTGCCGATGCTCGACATCTTCGACAAGCCGATCCACGACTGGGATTCGGTCGCCAAGCGCGCCTTCGACATCGTCTTCAGCCTGATCGGCATCATCCTGTTCTCGCCGGTCATGCTGCTCACGGCGATCGCGGTGAAGCTCGATTCGCGCGGGCCGGTGCTGTTCAAACAGAAGCGGCACGGCTTCAACAACGAGGTGATCGAGGTCTACAAGTTCCGCTCCATGTATGCGGACCAGTCGGACCCGACCGCGAAGCGGACGGTGACCAAGAACGACCCGCGCGTCACCCGCGTCGGCCGCTTCATCCGCAAGACCTCGATCGACGAGCTGCCGCAGTTCTTCAACTCGTTGATGGGCTCGCTGTCGCTCGTCGGCCCGCGCCCGCACGCCGTCGCCGCGCAGTCGCACAACCTGCTCTACACCGAGGTCGTCGACGGCTATTTCGCCCGCCACAAGGTCAAGCCCGGCGTCACCGGCTGGGCGCAGATCAACGGCTGGCGCGGCGAGATGGACACCGACGAGAAAATCCGCAAACGCACCGAGTTCGACCTCTACTACATCGAGAACTGGTCGCTGTGGCTGGACCTGAAGATCCTGCTGCTGACGCCGATCCGGCTGCTCGACACGAAGAACGCCTATTGAGGCCGGCGGCCGCCGCCGCCCTTATACGCCGCCGGCGCGGATTGCCACTTGCGCGACACGGACGCAGCCTATAGGTGAGTGGCCGGCTCGGAGCGTAGCGCAGCCCGGTAGCGCACTTGACTGGGGGTCAAGGGGTCGTGGGTTCGAATCCCGCCGCTCCGACCATTCTTTCCCTTTCCCCTCCCACATCACATGAACCGTCTGCCCTATGGCTCGTGGTGCCCTATTCGCATTGGCGGCGGGGGCCGCCGCTGAAGGGCTGGTAGGTGTTGTCCTCGGGGCGGTAGGAGCGATAGCGGTCGAAGCAGGACTGGGCGTGGTCCGAGCCGGCGAAGCCGTCGGCGATCCGGTCGGCATAGGCGGCGTCCGAGACGACGATCGCGGAATCGGCGGGGCCGTCCGGGCTTTCCGCCTCCCCGCCATAGGGCGACACGCATTTGCGCCGGACCCCGCTATAGGCCGTATAGCTGTCGTCGGCCGGATCGTAGGAGCGATACTGGCTCGCGCACCATTCGGCGTGGGCGGTGCCCTCGCCGGTCGCCGGCCGCTGCTCTGGCGTGTCGTCGTTCGCTATGCCCGCGGTGGTCACCGGATCGACGGCCGGAGCCGAGGCGGCGTTGTCGTTCGCCGGGGCGTCCGCGGTCGGCCGGGCCGGCAGGCGCTCGAAATCCTGCGCCGCGCTGTCCACCTGAACGGCCTGCTGCGTCCATGTCGAGGCCACGTCCAGGTTCGGCTGCTGGACCGGCACAGGCTTGGCGGTGAGGTAGAAGACCGCGAAGGCGATGCCGCCGCCGAAGACCAGCAACGTGGTGGCGAAGCCCGCCAGGACAGCGATTGCAGATTTCATCTTCCGGGCTCCTCGTTGGCCGCCTGGACGTGGAATGCGCAGTCCGGCATGCAGTTCCATGACCGGCTCGCCCGGCCGGCCGCTTCCCGAACATCGCGTCTGGCCCGACGGCGGCCGCGCCGTATATGCTGCGGCCCTGACGGCACGGAGGCAGGCTTGCGCGGCATCGACTTCAGCTCCTGGCACAGCGTGCTGATCACGCTGATCGGGCTCGCCCTGTTCACGCTGATCAGCATCGGCATACGCCTGCTGATGATGGTCACCATCCAGCAGCGGCGCGAGCGCATGAACCGGCAGATCAACGAGCGGCTGCGCACGCTGATCGCCGCCTACCGGACGCTCGGCGGCTCCTTCACCGGCAATCTCGCGGTCGACCCCACTCATCTGCGCGACCTGCGCCGGCACGGCGGGGCGGCGGGCGAGGATCCGGGCACCGTGCTGGAGGCCGGCGACGACGACGAGCCGGACGCTGAGCCGCGCTCGGACCGGCCGCGGCGCATCCGCGACGCCGTCGAGGCCGCGCTCTCCGACGTGATCCTGCTCGGCACGGAGGAGCACATTAGGCTCGCCTCGCGCGCGGTGCGCGAGCTGGTGGCGGGCCGGCCGGTCCACACGGCCGAGCTCGTCGTGTCGCTGCGCGACTTCATCCGCGAGGCGCTGAGCCTCGCGCCGGTTCCGTCCGACGCCGAGATCCCCAGGCAGGGCCCGACCCGGCCGGCCGCGGGATCGGGCGGCGGCAGGAGCGGGCGCGGGGCCGGCCAGGCAGGCGGGCGCGCCGAAGGCGGCGGCGGACGCTCGGGCGGTGGGGGCGGCGGCGGCATGGGTGGAGGCATGGGCGGCGGCATGGGAGCCGGGATGGGGCTCGGCATGGGCGGCGCCGGCCTCGGGCTCGGCGCCGGGCACGACGACAAGGACTGACGCGCGAATGCAGAAACGGCGGAGCACCGCCCCGCCGTTCCGTCGTTTCAGCCGTGGTCGCCTACCGGGCGGCCGCCTGCTTCGAGCCTTCGAGGCCGAGCGCGTCGCGAATCGTGAAGAACATGTCCGTCTGGTCGGTCAGGCCTGCGAAGTTGGCCGCGCGCGGCCCGAAGGCGGCGACGCGGAGCTGGGCGCCTGTATGGCCCTGCGAGCTCGTCTCCGAATTGCCGTAGGTGACGGTCATCACCGTGCCGTCCCTGGTGTTCAGCGCCGCCGACAGGCCGGGCGCCTTGCTGCCGTTCTCGATGATCTGGCTCGAATGGGAATGGTCGGCGGTGACGATCACCAGCGTGTTGCCGTTGGCCCTGGCGAACTCCATGCCCACCTGCACCGCCTCGTCGAGGTCGACCGTCTCGCCGATCTGGCCGCAGGGATTGGCGTCGTGGTCCTGCTTGTCGATCGAGGCGCCCTCGACCTGCAGGAAGAAGCCCTTGTCGTTGACCTTCAGCACGTCGATCGCCTTGGAGGTCATCTGGGCGAGGCTCGGCTGGGTCGCCGGACGGTCCGGGTTGGGCTGGCAGGTCACGGCCGCCTGGTCGATGTTGCCGTGGTAGCTGGCCTTGGGGCCGACCCAGCGCACCGGCATGTTGCCGGCCGCGAACAGGCCGAGGACGGGCCCGTCCTGGCCGGCGGCGGAGACGGCGTTCATCTCGTCGAGGCTGGTGACGACCGCGAAGCCGCGCTCCTTCGCCTGGTCGAGCAGGGTCTTGTCCTTCCACTCGCCGGCGCGCGCGGTCTCGCCGAAGGTCTTGGCGCCGCCGCCCAGCGTGATGTCGGCGCGGGTGGCGATGAGCTGCTCGGTGATCGAGCCGAGGCCGCCGTTCTCCAGCGCGTCGGCCGGGCACTTCTCGGCCGTCGCGGCCGGGCCGTAGCAGGCGCGCAGGGCGACGTGGGCGATCTGCACGGCCGGCGTGGCGTCCTGCAGCTCCGAGGTGGTGACGTTGCCGGTGCCGAGGCCGGCGGCCTTGGCCAGCTCGATCAGGGTCTTGTGCGGGCGGCCGTGGATGTCGACGCCGACGGCGTTGTTGTAAGTCTTCACGCCGGTCGACCAGGCCGTGCCGGAGGCGGCGGAATCGGTCACGTAGCCCGGCTTGCCGGTGTCCTTCTCCAGCGCGTAGTGCGTGTACTGGCCGGTGACCGGCAGGGCGTCGATGCCCTTGAAGTAGCCGCCGGCGCCCTCGGCATAGTTGCGCGCCACGGTGATCTCCGAATCGCCCATGCCGTCGCCGATGAACAGGATGACGTTCTTCACCTCGCCGTCGGTAATGAGCGCGCGCAGCGCGGCGGTGGCGTCGCCCGACAGGCGACGCGCGCCGCCGGGCTCGCTCAGGTCGCCCCTGGCGGCGCGCTGGAGGTAGGCGCCGGCGTCCTGGGCGCGGACCGCGGCGACGGGGGCGAGCGTGGCGATCGCGGCGCCTGCCAGCAGCGCCCGGATCAGAGGATTGGTGATCATGGGGTGGGTCCTTCCATCGGTTGGGGAGGATTTTTCCGCGGGGCTCGCGGACTACGCCCCACAGTCCATCCAACTCCGATGACCGGGGAATGACGGTTCGGTTATGCCTGCGTGACAATCCCCGCCCCCATGCCGACACAATCGCGGCGGATCGTCCGGCCCGATCCGAAGGGCCCCCCCGACAGCCATGACCTGACCCCGCTCCGCATCGTGCCTCCGACCCGACCGACGGTCGGAGTGTGTCCACGATGCAGAGGAGAAGCAGAGATCATGGCCAGGATCACCATCCGCCTCACGCCGGAGGCGCGCCGACGGGCGCGCGGCAGGGACGACGTCGAGCGGGCGGCGCTCGCCGCCTTCGAGGCCGCCGGGCGCGGCGAGATCCATTTCGCCCCGTTCACCGCCGCCGACAACCGGTACGGGCTGTCGTTGCGCATGATCCTGGAGGTCGACTGGCTGCCCAACAG
>JAFKJY010000098.1 GCA_017305835.1 Hyphomicrobiales bacterium | reverse complement strand
GGCCCTGCTCGCCCGCGTCGAGGAGTTCGCCCGCCGGCGCGGCGTCGGCCGCCTCGTGCTGGAGACGGGCGAGGCGCCCGGCTTCGAGCCCGCCTGGCGCGTCTACGAGCGCGGCGGCTTCTCGACCTGCGGCGCCGTCCTCGACTATCCCGATTCCGGCTGGTCCCGGTTTTACGAAAAGATGCTCGCCTGATGACCGAACTGACGAAATTCACGATTGCCGAAGCGCGCGAAAAACTCGCCGCGAAGGAATTTTCCGCCTCCGAGCTGACCGACGCCTATCTGGCCGCGATCGACGCCGCCAACCCGCGCATCAACGCCTATGTCGAGGTCACCCACGACAAGGCACGCGAGATGGCCAAGGCGTCGGACGCCCGCATCGCCGCCGGCAAGGCGGGTGCGCTCGAAGGCATCCCGCTCGGCATCAAGGATCTGTTCGCCACCGAGGGCGTCCACACGCAGGCGGCCAGCCACGTGCTCGACCGCTTCAGGCCGCGCTACGAATCGACCGTGACGGCGAACCTGTGGGCCGACGGCGCCGTCATGCTCGGCAAGCTCAACATGGACGAGTTCGCCATGGGCTCGTCCAACGAGACCTCCTATTACGGCCCGGTCGTCAACCCGTGGCGCGCGGCCGGCTCCAACAAGGACCTCGTGCCGGGCGGCTCGTCGGGCGGCTCGGCCGCGTCCGTCGCCGCATGGCTTGCCGCCGGCGCGACCGCCACCGACACCGGCGGCTCGATCCGCCAGCCGGCCGCGTTCACCGCCACCGTCGGCATCAAGCCGACCTACGGCCGCTGCTCGCGCTGGGGCATCGTCGCCTTCGCCTCCTCGCTCGACCAGGCCGGGCCGATCGCGCGCGACGTGCGCGATGCCGCGATCATGCTGAAGTCGATGGCCTCGGTCGACGCCAAGGACACCACCTCCGTCGATCGTCCCGTGCCGGACTACGAAGCCTCGATCGGCCAGTCGATGAAGGGCAGGAAGATCGGCATTCCGAAGGAATACCGCGTCGACGGCATGCCGGCCGAGATCGAGAGACTGTGGCAGCAGGGCATCGCCTGGATGAAGGACGCCGGAGCCGAGATCGTCGACATCTCGCTGCCGCACACGAAATATGCGCTGCCCGCCTACTACATCGTGGCGCCGGCCGAGGCCTCGTCCAACCTCGCCCGCTACGACGGCGTGCGCTACGGCCTGCGCGTGCCCGGCAAGGACATCGTCGAGATGTACGAGAACAGCCGCGCCGCCGGCTTCGGCCGCGAGGTCAAGCGCCGCGTCATGATCGGCACCTACGTGCTGTCGGCCGGCTATTACGACGCCTACTACGTCAAGGCGCAGAAGGTCCGCACGCTCATCAAGAAGGACTTCGAGGACGCCTTCGCCGCCGGTGTCGACGCCATCCTGACGCCCGCAACCCCCTCCGCCGCCTTCGGCGTCGCCGACCAGGACATGGCCGCCGACCCGGTGAAGATGTATTTGAACGACATCTTCACCGTGACGGTGAACATGGCCGGCCTGCCGGGCATCGCGGTGCCGGCCGGCCTCGACGGCAAGGGCCTGCCGCTCGGCCTCCAGTTGATCGGCCGCCCCTTCGACGAGGAGATGCTGTTCCGCGCCGGCGCCGTCATCGAGAAGGCCGCCGGCCGCTTCGCGCCGCAGAAGTGGTGGTAGCGGGCGAATCCGCTATCATCGCCTGATGGCGGGACGGGACGACGCGCGCAGGGATCTCGTGGAGCGGCTGAAGGCCCGCCGGGCCGCGCTCGCGCAGGCGACGCTGGACGCCGCCGACGCGCAGGTGGGCAAGCCGGCGCTGTGGCCCCTTCCCGAGCCGGACGCCGGGGATTCCGGGCATCAAGCGCCCTCATCCGCGCCGGCCCGCGCCGGTCGGCTGGTCATCCACGAGACCGAGGACGGCCTCGCCATCCACAATCCCGCGCGGCGCTCGTGGCCGCAGGTGCTGTTCCTGCTGTTCTGGCTTTCCTTCTGGTGGATGGGCGAGGCCTTCGCCCTGCGCGAGATCGTTCGCGTGCCTTTCGTCGCCGCCCTGTTCCTGTTCGTCTGGCTGGCCGTCTGGACCGTCGCCGGCGCCGGCGTGTCCCTGGTCGTGCTATGGCAGATGTTCGGCAGCGAGCGGCTGATCGTCGTGCGTGGCGACGTGCTGCACGAGTTCGGCATCGGCCCGCTGCGCAAGACGCGCCACTGGCCGCCGGGCGGGGCCGGCGGCTTCGCCGCGGCCATGGGCGGCAAGCGCCGCATCGTCTTCACCGCCGGAGGCAGGACGCGGGATTTCGGCATCGGGCTGGACGCGGACGAGATCGCGCTGGCGCTCGCGGCCATCCGCCGCCACCTGCCGGCCGACCCTCCTCCCTCATCCTGAGGCGCGAGCGAAGCGAGCCTCGAAGGACGCAAGCCAGGACATGTTCTACTACCTCTCCAAGATCTTCTGGCTCGTCGCCGACCCGATCGACCTGACGGCGATCCTGCTGGCGGTCGGGCTGCTCGCTCTGCTCCTCGGCTGGCGCCGCCTCGGCGCGACGCTGTCGACCGCCGCCCTCGCCTTGCTGCTGCTGGCGACATGGACGACCTTCGGCGCGCTGCTGCTGCGGCCGCTGGAGGACCGCTTCGCCCGGCCCGACCCGGCCCCGGCCGACATTGCCGGCATCGTGGTGCTCGGCGGCGGCTTCGAGGGCGCCGTCAATCTCGCGCGCGGCGGCTACGAGCTCAACGATTCCGGCGACCGCATGGTGGAAGCCGGGATCCTCGCGCTGCGCTACCCGCAGGCGAAGCTCGTCGTCTCGGGCGGCCAGGGCAGCCTCATCGTCGACGCCGAGGGCGACGCCGACAGGGCGCCGCGCCTGCTGACCGCGCTCGACGTCGCGCCGGAGCGGCTGGTGCTCGAGAACCGCTCGCGCAACACCTACGAGAACGCCGTCTTCAGCCGCGACATGGTGAAGCCGCAGCCCGGCCAGAAATGGCTGCTGGTGACGTCGGCCTTCCACATGCCGCGCTCGATGGCGCTGTTCCGCAAGGCCGGCTTCGACGTGGTCGCCTGGCCCGCCGACTACAAGACGCTCGGCACCGAGCGGCCGGGGCTGACCCGCGACAACCAGCTCGATTCCCTGCGCAACGCCTCGATCGGCATCCGCGAATGGATCGGCCTCGTCGCCTACTGGCTCGCCGGCCGCATCGATTCCCCCTTCCCCGCGCCCTGAGCGGGCCGGCGCGGCTCGCGGCAATGGCCGCAATCGCGCCACATGCCTTTACCGAAGGTTAAGGCTGCCGCACGCATAACCCATTGAATTCTCTGGAAGCCATTGCTTTCCTGCCCATGCGGAAGGTGCCGCGCTGCCTTCCATTCGCCACTTTTTGCATTGCGAAAGGCGTCCCGACTGACTATGGAGAGGCCCCTGCGATCCGGGGCCGCCGCGGCGGCCTTGCGCAGTCTGGGTCAATTTCGCTGACGGGAATTGAATTGGACGACAACGTTCAGAAATCGTGCTGGGGCGTCACCGCCAAGGCACTCATCGGTTTTGCCGGCATAATCCTTCTCGCCTGGCTGTTCAGCGGCGGCGATGCGGTCGCGGTCCTCGCGGCGGGCTAGGACGGCACGCATCGGCTATCAGGGCGCGGCTCCGGCCGCGCCTTTTTCTTTGCCCGGTCGGGCCAGATGTCGCGGCTTGAGGAGGCCAGGTCGGCCGGCGCACAGCCTCGCCCTTTGAAAGTGCGCATTATTGGATTAGCTGGTGCCGGCAGGCGGAGCTTTCCCGAGCGCATGTTCCTTTCCGTATTCGACCTGTTCAAGATCGGCATCGGCCCTTCGTCCTCGCACACGATGGGCCCGATGGTCGCCGCGCGCCGCTTCCTCGACGAGATCGCGACCGGCGACTGGCCGCGCCCGGCCGGCGCCAGGGTCGCCGCCCTCAAGGCCAGCCTGCACGGCTCGCTCGCCTTCACCGGCATCGGCCACGGCACCGACCGCGCCGTCATCCTCGGCCTGACCGGCGAGACCCCGCTGACCGTCGATCCCGACACCTCCGACGAGGCGGTCGAGGAAGTCAAGCGCACGAAGCGCGTCGCGCCGGCGGGCCATCCGGCCTACCGCTTCGATCCCGCGGCCGACCTCGTGCTCGACCGCAAGAACCCGCTGCCCGGCCACGCCAATGGCATGACGTTCTCGGCGCTGGACGCCGACGGGCGCGTGCTGCTGCGCCGCGTCTATTATTCGGTCGGCGGCGGCTTCGTGGTCTCCGAAGAAGAGTTGCAGCGGCTCAAGGGCGCGGCCGCCCCCGACGCCGGCAAGGGCGTGCCCTACCCCTTCGCCAGCGCGAAGCAGATGCTCGCCATGGCGGCGAAGAGCGGCCTCTCCATCGCCGAGATGAAGCGCGCCAACGAGGAGACGCGGGTGGCCCGCGACGAGCTCGACGCCGGCCTCGACGCGATCTGGGCCGCGATGGCCGCCTGCATCGGCCGCGGCCTCTCGAAGGACGGCATCATGCCGGGCGGGCTGAAGGTGAAGCGCCGCGCCCGCGCCATCCACGACAAGCTGAACGACGAGTGGAGCCGCAACCGGCCCAACCCGCTGCTCGCCAACGACTGGCTGTCGGTCTACGCCATGGCCGTCAACGAGGAGAACGCCGCCGGCGGCCGCGTCGTCACCGCGCCGACCAACGGCGCGGCCGGCGTCGTGCAGGCCGTCATCCGCTACTGGCTGCATTTCCACCCCGAGGCCGACCAGCCCTCGATCCGCGACTTCCTGCTGACGGCCGCCGCGATCGGCGGCATCATCAAGCACAACGCCTCGATCTCCGGCGCCGAGGTCGGCTGCCAGGGCGAGGTCGGCTCGGCCTCGGCGATGGCCGCCGCCGGCCTGTGCGCCGTCATGGGAGGCAGCCCGGCGCAGGTCGAGAACGCCGCCGAGATCGCGCTGGAGCACCATCTCGGCATGACCTGCGACCCCGTCGGCGGCCTCGTTCAGGTGCCCTGCATCGAGCGCAACGCGCTCGGAGCGGTCAAGGCGGTGACGGCCGCCTCGCTCGCCATCAAGGGCGACGGCACCCATTTCGTACCGCTCGACGCGGCCGTCGAGACCATGCGCCAGACCGGCCTCGACATGAACGAGCGCTACAAGGAGACCAGCCTCGGCGGGCTGGCGGTCAACGTGGTGGAGTGCTGAGCGGCCGCCGTCAGCCCATCGCGCGCAGCTCGCCGGCGTCGACCGAGCCCAGATCCAGCGCCTGCCCGATCCGCTCGCGCAGCCAGATGTTGGCGGGATCCTTGTCGAAGCGCCTGTGCCAGAAGACGCTGACGCCGAGGATCGGCGGGTCGAAGGGCGGCATGTAGAGCTCCAGGCCGAGAAGCCTTGCCGCGCGCCTGCCGAAATGGACGGGAAGGTTGCCCAGCAGCTCGCTTTCGGCCACGCACAGCGCCACCGCCTGGAAATGCGGGACCGTCATGGCGATGGTCCGGGTCAGCCCCTGCTCGTCCAGCGCCATGTCCATCGTCCCGCGGAAGCCGCCGTCTATCGACATCAGCACCTGCGGGATCTGGCAGAACACCTCCGGCGGGATGCGGCTGCCGGGCGCCACGCCGTGCCGGGCCAGCACCGGATGGTTCTTGCGCGCCACGCTGACGATGTAGGAATCGTGCAGCTTCTTCTGCGCGATCCACTCCGGCGCCGGGAACGGCGGCGCGACCGCCACGTCCACCCTGCCGTCGCTGAGCTGGGCGGATATCTCCGAATACGGCCCGTCGAGCATCTGCAGGCGCACCGACGGGGCGGCCGGCACAACGGCCTCGGCGAGCCGCGGCATCAGCAGGCTGGAGAAATAGTCGGAGCCCAGGATGCGGAAGGTCTGCGTGGAGCTGGCCGGGTCGAAGGCGGCCGCGGCCCGCAGCGCCTCCTCGAGCTGCGCCAGCGCGCCGCGCACCGGCTCCCGGAGCTGCAGCGCCCGCGGGGTCGGCACCATGCTGTTGCCGTCGCGCACGAACAGCGGATCCCCGGTGATGTGGCGCAGGCGGCCGAGCGCCGAGCTCACGGCCGGCTGGGAGAGCCCGATCCGGTCGCCGGCGCGCACCGTGCTCCGCTCCAGCATCATGGCGTCGAAGACGCGCAGCAGGTTCAGATCGAGCGCGGCGAAATTCATGCCGCGAATAACCCCGATACGATCATCCGATTTCCCCTGCCGGCGCACGGCGCGCTAACGATCGTGGCGCGCCTGCCGAGCCTAGCGGCAAGCCCGAGCCGAGGGAACCAGCGATGAACGCCGATGCGAGCAATGCCCGTCCGAAGCGGACGGTCCGTTGGATGGGAACGGAGTATTCCACCACGCTGACGCGGACCGACAGCGCCGGGCTGCTCGGCATCTTCGAGAGCTGGGTGCCGGCAGGGGAAGGGCCGCCGCTCCACGTCCACCACAACGAGGACGAGGTGCTGCACGTGATTGAGGGCCAGTACGAGTTCTGGATCGACGGCACGACCACCCGGCGCGGGCCCGGCAGCTCGATCTTCCTGCCGCGCGGCGTCCCGCACGGTTTTCGCGTGCTGGGCGATAAGGTCGGGCGCAACCTGACGATCCTGACGCCGGGCGGCTTCGAGGGCTTCTTCGCCGAAGCCGCCGCCCGCGATCTCGCCATCCCCCGCGACATGGCCGCGCTCGCCGAGCTCGGCGGCCTCTACGGCCTGGAATTCCTGGGCCCCGTGCCCTGGAAGGAGTGAGCTTCGGCTAACTGGCCGATGAACGTCATGGATCGCTGAAGGCTGACTTGTGGACAGTGCCATTTTTTGGTACTATCTCCTGTGAAGAGAAAGCATCAGGCCACGCTCGAACAGATATTTGCCCGTCCGGTCAGCGGCACGATCCGCTGGGCCGAGATAGAAGCGCTGTTCGTCGCGTTGGGCGCTGACGTGAGCGAGCGCGAAGGCTCTCGGGTCTGCGTGGTGCTGTTTGGCGAAGTGAGGGTGTTTCACCGCCCGCATCCATCCCCGGAGACGGACAAGGGCGCGGTCTCTTCGATCAGGAAGTGGCTGGAAAGCCACGGAGTCGAGCCATGAAGAACGTCATCGAGATAGACGGCCACAAGGCGGTCATCTCCTTCGATCCCGAGATCGGCATGCTGAGGGGCGAATTCCTCGGTCTGTCCGGAGGCGCGGATTTTTACGCGAAGGATGTCGACGCGCTCGCGCAGGAAGGCCGCACGTCGCTGCGGGTCTATCTCGACCTGTGCGCGGAAAAGGGCATCGAGCCGTTCCGGGAGTTTTCCGGACGTTTCAACCTGCGTCTCGATCCGGCGCTGCATGAAGCTGCGGTGACCGCTGCGGCGGCCGAGAACAAGAGCCTCAACGAATGGGTTGCCGAGGCGATCGAGGTGGCCGCGGGCAATTGACGCGCCTGTGGACAATCGCGGCGGCGGTTGACCGCCCCGCCCGGCGGGCATAGCTCAGGGGCATGCCGCTCAACATCATCAAGCTCTGCGTCGGCTGCGACTCGATCGAGGATCTCGAGGAGTGGATCGAGTTCCGCCTCGACGAGAAGCGGCGCGCCGGCCAGCCGGCCGAGCAGACGCACACCACCCGCATGGTGCCCAAGCGGGTCGAGGAACTGGAGGGCGGCTCGCTCTACTGGGTGATCAAGGGCTCGGTCCAGTGCCGGCAGCGGCTGCTCGGCATCCGCCCCTTCACCGACGGCGAGGGCATCTCGCGTTGCCACCTCGTGCTGGAGCCGCAGGTGGTGCGCACCGACTGGCAGCCGCGCCGCGCCTTCCAGGGCTGGCGCTACCTCACGGCCAAGGACGCCCCGCGCGACCTGCCGGCCGGCGCCGACGTCGCGGCACTCCCGCCCAACCTGCGCCGCGACCTGGCCGAGCTCGGCCTGCTCTGAGCGGCCGGCCGGCCCGGCCGCCGACCTTTCCTTCCCCCGTCATACGCCCGTCACGATAACCATCGCGCTTTACCAAACCGGGACGCGCGCGGCGGCCGATACGCGATTTGAATTGATCGCGCTTGAAAAACGCGCCATTCTTTCAACGGGGTAGGGAGTGTGGGTACCATGTACTTCTCCGGCGTAAACGGTCACGCGGACGCGAAGCCGCGCAGAACCGCCCATGTCATCGTATGCGGCAACGAGAAGGGCGGCTCGGGCAAGTCCACCACGGCGATGCACATCGCGGTCGCGCTGCTCAAATCCGGCTACAGCGTCGCCACCGTCGATCTCGACGGCCGCCAGCTCTCGCTCACCCGCTATGTCGAGAACCGCAAGCGCTGGGCCCGCACCGCCCGCCTGCAGCTCGAGGTGCCGCGCCATTTCCACGTACCGCCGGCCAACCGCGACACCGTCGCCGACACCGAGAGCGAGGAGTTCCGGCAGTTGACCGAGGGCCTCGGCGAGATCGAGGACAACCACGATTTCGTCGTCATCGACACGCCCGGCTCCGACACTTTCCTGAACCGCATGGCCCACCGCATCGCCGACACGCTGGTGACGCCGATGAACGACAGCTTCGTCGATTTCGACGTGCTGGCCCGCATCGACCCGGTGAGCCACGAGATCCTCGAGGTCTCGCAATATGCGTCCGCCGTGCGCGAGGCGCGCCGCCAGCGCCGCCAGACCGACAACTCGATCCTCGACTGGATCGTGGTGCGCAACCGCATGGCCAGCATCACCTCGCGCAACGAGCAGAAGATCGATTCCTGCCTGCGCAACCTGTCGGCCCAGCTCGGCTTCCGGCTTGCCGACGGCATCTCCGAGCGCGTCGTCTTCCGCGAGTTCTTCCCGATCGGGCTGACCGCGCTCGACGATTTCGAGGAGCATGTGCTCGGCACCAAGCCGACCTTGTCGCACCTGGCCGCCCGCCAGGAGATCCGCCAGCTCCTGACGGCGCTCAGGCTGCCCACCGACGAGGTCGGCCGCAAGCGCGCCTTCCTGCGCCAGCGCTATGCCGAGGCGATCAGCCGGCCGATCGCCATGCCCGACATCTTCGTCAGTTGACGGCACGCGCTTCCCGACGCGGCCGGCGCACGATGCGCCCTGCCCTTCGGCGCGCCGCCGGGCCGCGCGCCTAGCCGGATGCTCGCCGTCTTCGAAAGCGTCCTGCCGATCTTCCTGATCATCGTGCTCGGCAGCCTGCTGCGCCGCACGCCGCTGATGGACGCCGCCGGCTGGCTCGGGCTGGAGAAGGCGAGCTACTGGCTGCTCTACCCCGCCTTGCTCGTCTCGACGCTGATGCATGCCGACTTCTCCGGCCTGCGGCTCGACGCCATCCTGGTCGCGCTGCTCGCCGGCGTCGGGCTGCTGGCGGCGCTCGTGCTCGCCACCTGGCCGCTGTGGCGGCGCGCCGGCACCTTCACGCCGGCGGAGTTCTCCTCGGTCTTCCAGACCGCCGTGCGCTGGAACAGCTTCGTCGCGCTCGCCGTCGCCCAGAGCGCCTTCCCGCCCGCCGCGGTGACCATCGTGGCGCTGGTAATGGCCGTCATCGTCGTGCCGATCAACATCGCCTCGGTGGCGGTCGTGGCCCGCTTCGGCAACGGCCGGGCGGACTGGCCGGACGTGCTGCGCAAGATGGCGGCCAATCCGCTGATTCTCGCCGTCGTCGCCGGCCTGCTGCTGCGGCTGGTGCCGGGCGGCATCTACGGCCCGGCCGACAGCGCCATGAGGCTGGTCGGGCAGGCCGCGATCGGCATGGGCCTGATCTCGATCGGCGCCGGCCTGCGTCCCGGCGACGTGCTCAGGCCGCGGCTCGCCATCTGGTGGCCCGTCGGGCTCAAGATCGTGGTCATGCCGGCCCTCATCGGCGGCCTCGCCTGGGCGCTCGGCGTGCGTGGGCCCGACCTCGTCTATCTGGTGCTGTGCGGCTCCGTGCCGACCGCCATGAACGGCTACATGCTGGCGCGCCAGCTCGGCGGCGACGCCGAGTTCTACGCCGCCGTCACCACGCTGCAGACCGCGCTCGCGGTGGTGACCATGCCGGCCGCGCTCGCCTGGGCGGCTCAGCTCGCTTCCGGGTAGAGCGTGTCGACGATGGCGCGCGCGTCGTGGCGCGCCGGCAGCATGCCGTAGGTGCTGCGCCACTGGCCGGCGAGCCGCGTCTCGATGAAGGCGTCGGCGATGCGCCCCGCCCCCAGCCGCCGCAGCTCGGCGGCCGCGGCCGCCAGCGCGAGCTGCTCGGTCAGAATGCGCGCCGAGCCCTCGTCGGCGAGCGATACCTGCACCGCCGCCCGCAGCACCTTGGCGGTGCCCTTGCCGGCCGGGCCAAGGTCACGCTGGATCGCGTCGACGACGCGCTCGAACAGCTCCGGCGCACGCTTCAGCACGCGCAGCACGTCGAGCGCCATGACGTTTCCCGAGCCTTCCCAGATCGCGTTGACCGGCACCTCGCGATAGTAGCGCGCCAGCGGCGCCTCCTCGACGTAGCCGTTGCCGCCGAGGCACTCCATCGCCTCGTAGACCAGCCCCGGCGCGACCTTGCAGACCCAGTACTTGACCACCGGCGTCATCGCCCGCGCGAAGGCCGCGCTGTCGCCCTCGTCGGCCGCCTCGTCGAAGGCGCGCGCCAGCCGGAACGCCAGCGCCGTGGCGCCGGCCACCTCCAGCGCGAGGTCGGCCAGCACCCGCGTCATCAGCGGCTGGTCGACCAGCTTCGCCCCGAACACGGAGCGGTGGCGCGTGTGGTGCACGGCCTCGGCCACCGCCGCGCGCATGACGCCCGACGTGCCGAGCGCGCAGTCGAGCCGCGTCAGCGTCACCATGTCCATGATGGTCTTCACGCCCTGCCCCGGCTCGCCGACCATCTCGGCCAGCACGCCGTCGAACTCCACCTCCGAGGAGGCGTTGGAGCGGTTGCCGAGCTTCTCCTTGAGCCGCTGGAACTCCAGCCCGTTGTTGGTGCCGTCCGACAGGATGCGCGGCACCAGGAAGCACGACAGGCCCTCGGCCGCCTGCGCCAGCATCAGGAAGGCATCGCACATCGGCGCCGACATGAACCATTTGTGGCCGGTCAGCTTCCAGAAGCCGTTGCCGGTGCGCTCGGCGCGGCTGGTGTTGGCGCGCACGTCGGTGCCGCCCTGCTTCTCGGTCATGCCCATGCCGAGCGTCAGCCCGGTCTTGTCGGCCGGCGCCTTGTGCGAGGGGTCGTATTTGCGGCTGATGACGCGCGGCGCCCATTCGCGGAACAGCGTCGGGCTCGCCATCACCGCCGCCAGCGAGGCGTTGGTCATGGTGATCGGGCACAGATGCCCGGTCTCCAGCTCCGACATCAGATAGTAGCGCGCGCCGCGCGCCTGGTGGCGCATGCCGGTCTCGGTGTTGGTGTTCTCCCACACCGAGGCGTGCAGCCCCATCGCCACGGAGCGGCGCATCAGCGCGTGATAGGCCGGATGGAACTCGACCTGGTCGACGCGCCGGCCCTGCCGGTCGAACGTCCTCAGCTTCGGCGTCTCGGTGTTGGCGATCCGCGCGAGGTCCTGCGCCTCCGCCGTGCGCACGAAGCGTCCGAGCTGGTCGAGATCCTTGCGGACCGGCTCCGAAAAGCCCTCCGAGAGCTGGGACAGCAGCGGGTCGCTGCGCCAGGCGTTGGTGCCCGTCAGCGGCGGCGGCTGGTTCGTCACCTCATGCGTCAATCGCGGCCCTCCCCGAGGCTCGTGTCGCGCCGATTGTGCCGCATCGCGCTTAACAAATACAGCGCCGCGCCGCCGCACCCGATTTCCGGGGAGAACGCTCCGCAGGCGGTCCCGCGCGCTTGCCGCGCTGCGGCACGCAGCCTATAGCAGCGCCTTGTGATGACGGACGCCTCATCCTTCCCGCTTTTCCCCCACCGCCATCTGCTTGGCATCCAGGGCCTTTCCCCTTCCGACATCGAGCTGCTTCTCGCCCGCGCCGACGCGGCCGTCGCCATCTCGCGGCAATCGGAGAAGAAGACCTCGACACTGCGCGGCCGCACCCAGATCAACCTCTTCTACGAGGCCTCGACCCGCACCCAGTCCTCCTTCGAGCTGGCGGGCAAGAGGCTCGGCGCCGACGTCATGAACATGTCGGTCGCCTCCTCCTCGGTGAAGAAGGGCGAGACCCTCATCGACACGGCCATGACGCTCAACGCCATGCGGCCGGACATCCTCGTCATCCGCCATTCCTCGGCCGGCGCCGCGGCGCTGCTGGCGCAGAAGGTCGGCTGCTCGGTTGTGAACGCCGGCGACGGCGCGCACGAGCACCCCACCCAGGCGCTGCTCGACGCGCTGACGATCCGCCGCGCCAGGGGCGAGATCGGCCGGCTCACCGTGGCGATCTGCGGCGACGTGCTGCATTCGCGCGTCGCCCGCTCCAACATCGTGCTGCTGAACGCGCTCGGCGCGGCCGTGCGCGTCGTCGGGCCCTCGACGCTGATGCCGTCGGGCATCGCGAAGATGGGCGTCGAGGTGTTCACCTCGATGGAGGACGGGCTGAAGGGCGCCGACGTCGTCATGATGCTGCGCCTCCAGCGCGAGCGCATGGCCGGCTCCTTCGTGCCCTCGACGCGCGAATATTTCCGCTATTTCGGCCTCGACGCCGAGAAGCTGAAGGCGGCCGCCGACGGCGCGCTCGTCATGCATCCCGGCCCGATGAACCGCGGCGTCGAGATCTCGTCGGCCGTGGCCGACGGCCCGCAGAGCGTCATCCAGGAGCAGGTCGAGATGGGCGTCGCCGTCCGCATGGCCGTCATGGAAGCGCTGCTCGACCCACGCCGGAACGAGGGGCGCGAGCCATGAAGACCACCGTCTTCGACAACGCCCGCATCGTCGACCCCTCGCGCGGCATCGACGAGGTCGGCACCGTCGTCGTCGACAAGGGCCGCATCGCCGCTGCCGGCGCCTCGGCCCGCAACCAGGGCGCGCCGGGCGGCGCCGAGGTGGTCGACTGCCGCGGCATGGCCCTCATCCCCGGCCTCATCGATTCGCGCGTCTTCGTCGGCGAGCCGGGCGCCGAGCATCGCGAGACGATCGCCTCGGCCAGCGCGGCGGCGGCCGCCGGCGGCGTCACCTCGATCGTCATGATGCCCGACACCGACCCGGTGATCGACGACGTGGCGCTGGTCGAGTTCGTGCTGCGCGCCGCGCGCGACACCGCCGCCGTCAACATCCATCCGGCCGCCGCCGTCACCAAGGGCCTCGCCGGCCAGGAGCTGACCGAGTTCGGCCTGCTTCGGCAGGCCGGCGCCGTCGCCTTCACCGAAGGCCGCCACACGATCCGCAGCGCGCTCGTCATGCGCCGCGCGCTCACCTATGCGCGCGATTTCGGCGCGACCATCGCCCACGAGACGCAGGACGCAGACCTCGCCGCCGGCGGGGTGATGAACGAGGGCCTCTATGCGAGCTGGCTCGGCCTGTCCGGCATCCCGCGCGAGGCCGAGCTGATCCCGCTGGAGCGCGATCTCGCGCTCGCGCGGCTGACCGGCGGCGCCTACCACGCCGCCAAGGTCTCGACCGCCCTCTCGGCCGCCGCGATCGCCCGCGCCAAAGCCGACGGCGCCAAGGTGACGGCCGGCGTGTCGATCAACAGCCTCGCGCTGAACGAGATGGACGTCGGGCAGTATCGCACCTTCTTCCGCCTGTCGCCGCCGCTGCGCGCCGAGGAGGACCGGCTGGCCATGGTCGAGGCGCTGCGCGACGGCACGATCGACGTGATCGTGTCCTCGCACGACCCGCAGGACGTCGATACCAAGCGCCTGCCCTTCGCCGACGCGGCGATCGGCGCGATCGGACTCGAGACGCTGCTCGCCGTGGCGCTGCGCCTGCACCACAACGGCGACGTGCCGCTGATGCGGCTGGTCGAGGCGCTGTCCACCGCGCCGGCGAAACTCTACGGCCTTCCCGGCGGCACGCTCGCCCCCGGCGCGCCGGCCGACCTCGCGCTGGTCGATCTCGACGAGCCGTGGATCGTCAGCGAGGACGCCATCCGCTCGCGCTCCAAGAACACCTGCTTCGAGGGCGCCCGCCTCCAGGGCCGCGTCAAGCGCACCATGGTCGCCGGCCGCACCGTGTTTTCGGCGTAGCGCCGCCCTGCCCTCGTTCGCTGCGGAGTGAAATACCCCCACCCCCGTCCCCTCCCCACAAGGGGGAGGGAGACCCTGATCCTGCGCTGCATGGCGCGAGTTTCGACGTTCCATTCAAGAGACGATGGCGGCGTCTCCCTCCCCCTTGTGGGGAGGGGACAGGGGTGGGGGTAGCGGCCGCGCGATTTCCGCAGGCGATTGCCCTGCCATGAGGTGGAGAAGACCGCTATTCTCCACGCCGCCGCGGATGATATGGGTGGATCGGGAGGGAGATACACGACATGGCATTCTACTGGCCGCTGCTGGCCGCGCTCGTCTTCGGCTACGTTCTCGGCTCGATCCCCTTCGGCCTGCTGCTCACCCGCGCCGCCGGGCTGGGCGACGTGCGCCAGATCGGCTCCGGCAACATCGGCGCCACCAACGTGCTGCGCACCGGCAACAAGGGGCTCGCCGCCGCCACCCTCCTGCTCGACATGCTGAAGGGCACGGCCGCCGTGCTGGTCGCCGGCCTGTGGGGGCCGGACCTCGGCCTGCTCGCCGGCCTCGGCGCCTTCCTCGGCCACCTCTTTCCCGTCTGGCTCGGCTTCAGGGGCGGAAAGGGCGTCGCCACCTATCTCGGCGTGCTCGCCGCCTTCTCCTGGCAGGTCGCGCTGATCTTCGCCGCCGTCTGGCTCCTCGTCGCGCTGGCCACCCGCTACTCCTCGCTCTCGGCGCTGCTGGCGACGGTCGCGGCCCCGCTCGCCATGTGGTTCGTCTACGGCTCGGGCGACCGCGCCGTGCTGCTCGCGCTGATGACGCTGCTCGTCTTCTGGAAGCACCGCGCCAATATCTCGCGGCTGATCGCCGGCACCGAATCGAGGATCGGGGCGGCAAAATGACCGGCGCGCCGGTCGGCAGGCACCAGCTCTCCGACCGCCAGCGGCTCGCCTGGCTTCGCCTGATCCGCACCGACAATGTCGGCCCGCAGACTTTTCGCGACCTCATAAATCGTTTCGGCTCGGCGGAAGCCGCGCTCGATGCGCTGCCGGAGCTCGCCCGCCGCGGCGCCGGCCGCGAGGCGCTGCGCCCCTTCCCCGCCGACGCGGCGCAAGCCGAGATGGAGACGGCGGCGCGCTTCGGCGCCCGCTTCGTCGCGGTCGGCGAGGCCGATTACCCGCCGCTGCTGCGCCGCGTCGCCGGCCCGCCGCCGCTGCTCGCGGTCAAGGGCGACGCCTCCGTGCTCGCTTTGCCCGCCGTCTCGATCGTCGGCGCCCGCAACGCCTCGCTCGCCGGCATCAAGATGGCCCGCACGCTGGCGCGCGACATTGGCCGCGAGGGCTACGCCATCGTCTCCGGCCTGGCGCGCGGCATCGACGCCGCCGCCCATACCGGCAGCCTCGACACCGGGACGATTGCCGCGCTCGCCGGCGGGCTCGACAGGCCCTACCCGCCCGAGAACCTGCCGCTCTGCGCCGAGATCGCCGAGCGCGGCGCGCTGGTCTCGGAGATGCCGTTCGGCTGGGAGCCACGCGCCCGCGACTTTCCGCGCCGCAACCGGCTGATCGCCGGCCTCGGCCTCGGCCTGATCGTCGTTGAGGCGGCCGTCCGCTCCGGCTCGCTCATCAGCGCGCGGCTGGCCGGCGAGGCTGGGCGGCTCGTCTTCGCTGTCCCCGGCTCGCCGCTCGACCCGCGCGCGGCCGGCGCCAACGGCCTGCTCAAGCAGGGCGCCACCCTCGTCACCGAGGCGCGCGACGTGCTCGACGCGCTGGCGCCGCTCGCCGGGCTGCGCGCGCAGGGGCCGGACACGTTCGAGGAGCCGCCCGACTTCTCCGCCGCGCCGCCGCCGGCCGACGACGACCGCGCCCGCATCGTCGAATGCCTCGGCCCGACGCCCGTCGGCGTCGACGAGATCATCCGCCACACCGGGCTGCACCCGGCACAGGTGTTCATGGTGCTCTTGGAGCTCGACCTCGCGGGCCGGCTGGAGCGCCATTCAGGCGGCGCTGTTTCGCTTCTGGTTGGCGAGATGTGAGCGCTCGTCCAGCCGCACCGGCCGCTCGCCGCGCAGGATGTCGCTGGCTTCCAGATAGGCCATCTCGATCAGGTAGGCGAGCATGTCCGCCCGCTCCGCCTCGGCCATCTCGCGCAATTGCCCGAGCATCGAGCGCAGATATTCGAGGCTCTCGGCCCGTCTGCGGCTGACGTGATGCGGCGGCGCGGCGCGGTTCATCTGGCTGGCGCTCCCTCGGTCTTTCCCGATTCCCGCATTGCGTGTATTGACGATTGTCACACGCATTGGTCGTAGATCAGCCTAGTTAAAATTGTATTTTCCCTCATTCAAGCAACCTAAAGTTGTAATCGCCAGGGCCATAAGCATGACGTCGCCCTTGACCGGCTGCGAAAGCGCCGCCATGTGACGGGCTCGGTTCAAATGCGGCAACAGGCGTCGAGCGAACGAAAGACGCCATGAGGGGTATCGTCCGAGATGGACGTCGTCATCGTCGAGTCACCGGCCAAGGCCAAGACAATCAACAAATATCTGGGGCGGAACTACAAGGTTCTGGCCTCGTTCGGCCATGTCCGCGACCTGCCGGCCAAGGACGGCTCGGTGCGTCCCGACGAGGATTTCGCCATGTCGTGGGCGGTCGATTCGGCCTCCGCGAAGCGGCTGGCCGACATCTCCAAGGCAATGAAGGACGCCGACGGGCTGATTCTCGCGACCGACCCCGACCGCGAGGGCGAGGCGATTTCCTGGCACGTGCTGGAGATCCTCCGCCAGAAGAAGGCGGTGAAGGGCCAGCCGGTCAAGCGCGTCGTCTTCAACGCCATCACCAAGCAGGCCGTGCTCGACGCGATGGCGCATCCGCGCGACATCGACGCCGACCTGGTCGACGCCTACCTCGCCCGCCGCGCGCTCGACTATCTCGTCGGCTTCACCCTGTCGCCGGTGCTGTGGCGCAAGCTGCCGGGCGCCCGCTCCGCCGGCCGCGTCCAGTCCGTTGCGCTCAGGCTCGTCTGCGACCGCGAGGCCGAGATCGAGCGCTTCGTGCGCGAGGAATACTGGCAGATCGCCGCCACGCTGCTGACGCCGCGCACCGAGAGCTTCGAGGCCCGCCTGACCGGCTTCGAGGGCAAGCGGCTCCAGAAGCTCGACATCAAGAACGAGGCGCAGGCTTCCGACATCAAGGCGATGCTGGAAGGCGCCACCTTCCGCGCCCGCTCGGTCGAGGCCAAGCCGACCAAACGCAATCCCGGCCCGCCCTTCACCACGTCCACCCTGCAGCAGGCCGCCTCCTCGCGGCTCGGCTTCTCGGCCAGCCGCACCATGCAGGTCGCGCAGCGCCTCTACGAGGGCGTCGACGTCGGCGGCGAGACGGTCGGCCTCATCACCTACATGCGAACCGACGGCGTGCAGATGGCGCCGGAGGCGATCGCGGCCGCCCGCGACGCGATCGGCAAGGAGTTCGGCGCCCGCTACCTGCCGGAGAAGCCGCGCTACTATTCGACCAAGGCCAAGAACGCGCAGGAGGCTCACGAGGCGATCCGCCCGACCGACTTCTTCCGCACGCCTGCCTCGGTGCGCGCCCATCTCGATGCCGACCAGTTCCGCCTCTACGAGATGGTCTGGAAGCGCGCCATCGCCAGCCAGATGAACGCCGCCGAGATCGAGCGCACCACGGTCGAGATCGACGCCGTCAACGGCGCCCGCCGCGCCGAGCTGCGCGCGGTCGGCTCGGTCGTGCGCTTCGACGGCTTCATCGCTGCCTACACAGACCAGAAGGAGGACGACGCCGAGGACGAGGATGGCAAGCGCCTCCCCGAGATCCGCGAAGGCGAGGCCCTGCAGCGCGAGGCGGTCGTCGCCACCCAGCACTCGACCGAGCCGCCGCCGCGCTACACCGAGGCGACCCTCATCAAGAAGATGGAGGAGCTCGGCATCGGCCGGCCGTCGACCTATGCCGCGACGCTGAAGACGCTGGAGGACCGCGAATACGTGGTCATCGACAAGCGCCGGCTGATCCCGCATTCGCGCGGCCGCCTCGTCACCGCCTTCCTGGAGAACTTCTTCGACAAATATGTCGAATACGACTTCACGGCCGACCTCGAGGAGAGGCTGGACGAGATCTCCGACGGCAAGCTCGACTGGAAGGAAGTGCTGCGCGACTTCTGGAAGGACTTTTCCGCCCATGTCGAGGAGACGCGCGAGCTGCGCGTCTCCGACGTGCTCGACGCGCTCAACGAGGAGCTGGCGCCGCTGGTGTTCCCCGCGCGGGAAGACGGCTCCGACCCGCGGGTGTGCCCGCGCTGCGGCACGGGAAAGCTGTCGCTCAAGCTCGGCAGGAACGGCGCCTTCGTCGGCTGCTCGAACTATCCCGAATGCGGCTACACCCGCCAGTTCGGGGCCGAGGCCGGCGACGGCGCGGACGGCGAGACCGCCGACCGCCCGCTCGGCAAGGACCCTTACACCTCCGAGGAGATCGTGCTGAAGAGCGGCCGCTTCGGCCCCTATGTCCAGCGCGGCGAGGGCAAGGAGGCCAAGCGCGCCAGCCTGCCCAAGGGCTGGAAGCCCGAGGAGATGGACCACGAGAAGGCGCTGGCGCTTCTGTCGCTGCCACGCGACGTCGGCAAGCACCCCGAGACCGGCAAGATGATCTCGGCCGGCATCGGCCGCTACGGCCCCTTCGTGCTGCACGACGGCACCTACGCCAACCTCGATTCGGTCGAGGACGTGTTCTCGATCGGCTTGAACCGCGCCGTCACCGTCATCGCCGAGAAGAAGAACCGCTTCGCCAAGGGCGGGTCGGGCCGCGCCGCGCCCGCCGCGCTCAAGGATCTCGGCGAGCATCCCGACGGCGGCAAGATCACGGTCCGCGACGGCCGCTACGGGCCCTACGTCAACTGGGGCAAGGTCAACGCGACGCTACCCAAGGGCACCGACCCGCAGTCGATTGAGCTGGACAAGGCGCTGGAGCTGATCGCCGCCAAGGCCGGCAGCGCCAAGGGCGGCGGCCGCAAGGCCCCTGCCCGCGGCGCGAAGAAGAGCGCGCCGAAGAAGGCGGCGGGCAAGAAGCCGGCCGCCAAGTCGAAGAGCGGAGACTAGCGGCTTGGCGCGGCGCATCAGCGGCACGCGAACGGGCGGCAGGCCGGGCAAGGCCTCGCCCCGCCCCGACGCCGGCGGCGCGCCCGACTACCGCCCCTCGCGCGACGAGATCGTCCGCTACATCACTGAGAATCCCGGCGAGGCGGGCAAGCGCGAGCTGGCCCGCGCCTTCAACCTGAAAGGCGCCGATCGCGTCTGGCTGAAGGACGAGCTGCGCGCGCTCGCCGAGGAAGGGCTGATCGAGAAGCGCGGCAAGCGCATCGCGCGCGCCGGCCGCCTGCCCCCTGTCGTGGTGCTCGACATCTTCTCGCGCGACGCCTCGGGCATGCTGATCGCCCGCCCCGCCGAGCAGCGCGACGACAATGGCGGCACGCCGCTCGTGCTGGTGAAGCCGAGCCGCGGCGGCCCCGCCCCCGGCATCGGCGACCGTGTGCTGGCGCGCGTCTTCGCCAGCGGCGAGGAGACCGGCCCGGCCTACACCGCGCGGGTGATGAAGCTGATCGAGAAGAAGCGCGAGACCGTCCTCGGCGTCTTCCGCAAGCTGCAGGACGGCTCCTTCCGCATCGAGCCGGTCGAGCGCACGCAGCCCGAGCTGATCGTCGATCCCGAGTTCGCCGGCGGCGCGAAGCCCGGCGACCTGGTCGAGGTCGAGCCGGCCAGGATCGGCCGCTACGGCCTGCCGCGCGGCAAGGTCACGACCGTCGTCGGCTCGCTCGACAGCGAGAAGGCGGTGTCGCTGATCGCCATCCACGCCCACGAGATCCCGCACGTCTTCCCGCAGGAGGTGCTGGACGAGGCCGCCGCCGCCAGGCCCGTGCCGATGGGCAGCCGCGAGGACTGGCGCGCCGTGCCGCTGGTCACCATCGACCCCGCCGACGCCAAGGACCATGACGACGCCGTCTTCGCCGAGCCGGACACGGACGAGGCCAATGTCGGCGGCATCGTCGCCTATGTCGCGATCGCCGACGTCGCGGCCTATGTGCGGTCCGGCTCGGCCATGGACCGCGAGGCGCTGAAGCGCGGCAACTCCGTCTATTTCCCCGACCGCGTCGTGCCGATGCTGCCCGAGCGCATCTCCAACGACCTGTGCTCGCTGCGCGAGGACGAGGACCGGCCGGCCATGGCCGTGCGCATGGTGTTTTCCTCAGACGGCCGCAAGCTGCGCCACTCCTTCCACCGCGTGATGATGCGGAGCCGCGCCAAGCTCGCCTACCCGCAGGCGCAGGCCGCGATCGACGGCGCGCCGGACGACAGGACGGCGCCGATCCTCAATACGGTGCTGAAGCCGCTGTGGGACGGCTATGCTGTGCTCAAGCGCGGCCGGCAGGCGCGCGAGCCGCTGGAGCTCGACCTGCCCGAGCGCAAGATCCTGCTCAAGCCCGACGGCACTGTCGACCGCGTCGTCGTGCCCGAGCGCCTCGACGCCCACAAGCTGATCGAGGAGTTCATGATCCAGGCCAACGTCTGCGCGGCCGAGACGCTGGAGGCGAGGCACCAGCCGCTCGTCTACCGCGTCCACGACGCGCCCTCGCTCGCCAAGCAGGAATCGCTGCGCGAGTTCCTCAAGACGCTCGGCCTGTCGCTCGCCCACGGCGCCCAGCTCAAGCCGGACCAGTTCAACAGCATACTGGCCAAGGTCGAGGGCACCGACGAGCAGGAACTGGTCAACGAGGTGGTGCTGCGCTCGCAGAGCCAGGCGGTCTACTCGCCCGAGAATCTCGGCCATTTCGGCCTGAATCTGCGCCGCTACGCCCACTTCACCTCGCCGATCCGCCGCTATCCCGACCTGATCGTCCATCGCGGGCTGATCGCCGCGCTGCATCTCGGCCCCGACGGGCTGACCCGCGGCGAGGAGGAGCGGCTGGAGGAGATCGCGGCGCTCGTCTCCGGCACCGAGCGCCGCGCCATGGCGGCCGAGCGCGACACGATCGACCGCCTCGTCGCGCAGCATCTGGCCGGCCAGGTCGGTCAGACCTTCGAGGCGCGGATTTCGGGCGTCACCAAATCGGGACTTTTTGTCCAATTGCCGCAGTTCGGCACGGATGGCTTTGTGCCGGTGTCATCGCTCGGTGACGACTACTATATATACGACGAGACGGCGCGCGCGCTGGTGGGCGAGCGCACCGGAAAGGGTTACCGCCTCGCCGACCGCGTCGAGGTGAGCCTCGTGGAGATCGCCCCGATGGCGGGGGCCATGCGCTTCGAGATGGTGTCGGAGCCGCGGCCCATGCCCGTCGCGGTCCGCTCCTTCCACAAGGGCAAGCGCAGATCGGCGCGCGAAGGCGCCAGGAAAGGCCGCGCGCCAGGCCGCGGCAGGAGACGATGATGACGGAACAGGTTTTCGGCGGGCCCCGCAGGGCCGAGCGTCCGGTCATGCAGGCCATGTGGCGCGGCTTCCTCGGGCGCTGCCCGCATTGCGGCAAGGGCCGCCTGTTCCGCGCCTTCCTGAAGCCCGTGGACGCCTGCGAGGTCTGCGGCGAGGAGATGAAGCACCACCGCGCCGACGATCTGCCGGCCTATCTGGTGGTGATGATCGTCGGCCACGTCGTGGTCGGCGCCTTCCTCGGCGCCGAGATGATGTTCAAGCTCTCGACCTGGCAGCATCTGGCGATCTGGGGGCCGCTGACGCTGGTCATGGCGCTCGCCCTGCTGCAGCCGGTCAAGGGTGCCGTTGTGGGCCTGCAATGGGCCCTTTACATGCACGGCTTCGGCGGCAACGATGACTTCATCGAGACTCATCCCGAGCTCTAGAGCATTTCCAGCAAAAGTGCGAAGCGGTTTTGCGTCCGGAAATGCGGTTGAAACAAGAGGATAGAGCGGTTCTGCTGACTCCGTGAAGGCCAGAACCGCTCTAGCGCCTGAAGCCGAGCGACCCTTGAAAGACACGCCCGAAACGATGGCGGGGCTGACCCGCGCCGAGATCGACCGCGTCGAGAACAAGGATTTCGCGCTCGGCGCCGGGCCCAAGCGGCCGCGCGACGCCGCCACCCTTATCCTGCTCGACCGCTCCGGCGGCACGCCCCGCGTGCTGATCGGCCGCCGCCATCGCGGCCATGCCTTCATGCCCGGCAAGTTCGTCTTCCCCGGCGGCCGCACCGACCCGGCCGACAGCCGCATCCCCGTTGCCGAGGGCCTGCACCCCAAGGAGGAGGCCAAGCTGACCGGCGACGGCTCGCGCGCCTCCTCCGTGCGCGCCCGTGCCATCGCGCTGTCGGCGCTGCGCGAGACCTACGAGGAGGCCGGCCTGCTGATCGGCCGCAAGGGCGCGTTCGCCTCGCAGAAGCCCGGCTGGGACGGCTTCGCCGCCAACGGCGTGCGCCCCTCGCTGGCGCCGCTGCGCTACATCGCCCGCGCCATCACCCCGCCCGGACGCATCCGCCGCTTCGACACGCGCTTCCTCGCCGCCTGGCGCGACGACGTCGCCGTGGCCCTGCCGGAGGGCGGCCCGACGCAGGAGCTCGAGGAGCTGATCTGGCTGCCGGTCGCCGAGGCCAAGCAGGCCGACATCCCGACCATCACCAAGTCGATCCTGGCAACGCTGGAGAAGCGGCTGGCCGAAGACCCGCATCTCGACCCGGGCGGCCCGGTCGGCTTCTACCGCATGCGCCACAACCGCTTCCTGTTCGACTATTTCTGACGGAGCCTCGATGGGTCCGGTCGCTCCGACCGAAGCAGGCGCCGGCGCAGCGGCCGCACGCTGGCGGTCGGCGGCGGCCGCGATCGCCGCCATCAGCGTGGTCGGCATCGCCATCGGCCTGGGCATGCCGCTGCTCAGCATCATCCTCGAGCAGCGCGGCTACTCGGCCAGCCTGATCGGGCTCAACTCGGCGGTGGCCGGCATCGTCTCGATCGCCGCAGCCCCCTTCGCGGTGCCGCTCGCCGCGCGGCTCGGCGTGGCGCGCACGATGCTCGCCATGATCGCGGCCGGCGGCGTCTCGTTCCTCGGCTTCTACTTCGTGCAGTCCTTCGTGCTGTGGTTCGCGCTGCGCGCCGTGCTCCACATGGCGCTGACGGTGCTCTTCATCCTGTCGGAGTTCTGGATCATCAGCGCCGCCCCGCCGCAGCGCCGCGGCCTGCTGCTCGGCGTCTACACGACCTGCCTCTCGCTCGGCTTCGCGCTCGGCCCGCTGCTGCTCGCCCGCATCGGCAGCGCCGGCTTCGCCCCCTTCGGCACGGCCTTCGCGCTGGTCGCGCTGGCCGCCGTCCCCGTGCTGGGGGCGCGGCGCGAGAGCCCTGCCCTGACGACGTCCGGCGAGGTGCGCGGCGCCTCCTTCCTGCGCTACGTCTTCCTGGTGCCGGCGGCCACCGCCGCCGTGCTGGTCTACGGCGCGGTCGAGACCGGCGGCTTCGCGCTGTTTCCCGTCTACGGCACCCGCATCGGCTATTCCGAGGCAGACACCGCGCTGCTGCTCACCATGATCGGCCTCGGCAACGTGCTGTTCCAGATCCCGATCGGCATGGCGAGCGACCGCGTCGCCGACCGCCGCAGGCTGCTGCTCGCCTGCGCCGCGGTCGGCATCGCCGGCATGGTCCTGCTGCCGGTCGTGCAGGCGAGCTGGTGGGCGGCGGCCGTCCTGCTCTTCGTCTGGGGCGGCGTGGTCGCCGGCCTGTACACGGTGGGCTTCGCCCATCTCGGGACGCGGCTCACCGGCGCGGACCTCGCCATGGCCAACGCGGCCTTCGTCTTCTGCTACGGCATCGGCATGCTCGCCGGCCCGCAGGCGATCGGGCTGGGCATGGACGCGTTCGGGCCCGACGGCTTCGCCTGGACGCTGGCGCTGTTCTTCGGCCTCTACATCGCGCTGGTGGTCTGGCGGCTCGCCCGCGGCGCACGCCGGGCTTGACTTTCGCCAGCCGATCTTTATGTGTCGCGCCAGATTTCCGCGACCGGGCCCACCCGTCGAAGCGGCATTCACTCCAGCAGATGACGGATTTTTCCCATGGCCAAGGCTACGACCATCAAGATCAAGCTCCTGTCGACGGCCGACACCGGCTTCTTCTACACCGCCACGAAGAACAGCCGCACGATGACCGACAAGCTGACCAAGCGTAAGTACGACCCGATCGCGCGCAAGCACGTCGAGTTCAAGGAAGCCAAGATCAAGTAGGCTTTCCCGGCACGGCCGGAACGGCAAGCGCCGCCCCTTGGGTGGCGTTTTCTTTTTGCGCGGGCGCGTGGCGGCGGTCCCGCACCGTGACCTCATAGCCACCGAGGCACGGGCCCGACCCCATCGCGAGTTCGCGCTCCGCCGCCTCCGCCGCCGACGGAATCACCTCCCCTCCCGAGTTCACCGACTGGCCACGCCTCTCTCCGCATTTGTGAGAGGAGCGACCCGCGACGCCGGCGTCCCCCTCTCCCCGTTTGCGGGGAGAGGGTAAGGGCGAGGGGCTGCGCCTCCATAGAAGAATGAACTGCCCTGAATCGTGCTGCCGGAAGTCGAAGTCGGCTCCTCCAGCCGCATGCGCGGACGCAACCAGGGCGCATCCCGCGGGCGGCGACGTAAACCCGCCCGCCGACCCTACAGGCCATGCCGTCGGCACCGGGCGCAAACGCGCGAACCCGCCGGGCTCGCGGCGCGCTCCGTTCGTCAGGAGAGAGGAGAGAATTGGGGGCCGGTCGGCATCTGGCAGCGGTACGAGGAGGCCACTTAGTGCCAGCGCCGGCCGGCCGACCCCACGGACCCAGGAGATGCGGCGGACCTGAGCATCATGGGGTATCGAATGGACGGCGACCGTGAAATTTCCTCGCCCGGTTCCGTCCCTGTCCCGGGTCAGACACTCGCGCAGAGCAGGTTGAAAATCAACAGTTTCTTAACCAGCCGGCGCGAATCATGGGAATAAGGTAAATATCCGCGCGACGACGCGCGGACGGACTCGTTTCCCGCTGCCCGAAAATATCCGCCGATCAGGCCGCCTTGGCAACCACGCGGTTGCGTCCGGCCGACTTCGCCTCGTAGAGCGCGGTGTCGGCGCGCTTGAGAAGATCGGCCACGCGGTCGTGCGCCGGCAGCATCGCCGCCACGCCGACGCTCACCGTCACCTCGATCGACTTGCCGTCGCGTCCGACCGGGAACGGCCGCCCCGCGATCTCGGCGCGGATGCGCTCGGCCACGCGCTCGGCGATCTGCCCGTCCGTGTCGGGCATCACCACCACGAACTCCTCGCCGCCGAAGCGGCAGGCGAGGTCGATGCCGCGCACGTTGCGCCGCAGCCGCGCCGCGAACTCCTTCAGCACCTGGTCGCCGCCGTCGTGGCCCCAGCTGTCGTTGATCGACTTGAAGCGGTCGATGTCGGTGATCATCAGCGACAGCGGCCGCCGCCGCGCCAGCGCGCGGTCGAACAGCGTCTCCAGATGGCTGTCCAGGTAGCGCCGGTTGTGCAGCCCGGTCAGCGGGTCGGTCACCGCCATCTCGATCGTCTGGGTGACGCTGGCGCGCAGATGGTCGTTGTATCGCTTGCGCTTGACCTGCGTGCGCAGCCGCGCGCCGAGCTCCTGTGCGTCGATCGGTCGCGTCACGTAGTCGTTCACGCCGAGGTCGAGGCCGCGCACGATCAACTCCTCTTCCTCTTCCCCCGCCACCAGGATGATCGGCAGGAAGCGCGTGCGGTCGATCGAGCGGAGCTGCGAGCACAGCCGCAGCGGGTCGTAGTCGGAAAAGCCGGTCGCGATGACCACGCATTCGTAGGGCTTCTCCGCCGCCTCGAACAGCGCGATCTGCGGGTCGGCCTCGACGTCGACCGCGGCGAACGGCTCGAGCAGGCGGGCGATCCGCTGCGCCGAGGGCGCGCGCTCGTCGACGACCAGCACCCTGGCGCGCTCGGAATAGTCGCCGGCGCCGCGCGCCAGCATTTCCTCGATGCCGATGTTGCGCGTGGTCGCGGCCCTCAGCCGCAGCTCGTCGGTCAGCATCTTGAGCCGCACCAGGCTCTTGACGCGGGTGATGAGCTGCAGGTCGTTGACCGGCTTGGTGAGGAAGTCGTCGGCGCCCGCCTCCAGCCCGCGGATGCGGTCCGACGCCTGGTCGAGCGCCGTCACCATGACGACCGGGATGTGCGAGGTGGCCGGGTCGCCCTTCAGCCGGCGGCAGACCTCGAAGCCGTCCATGTCCGGCATCATCACGTCGAGCAGCACGACGTCGACCTTGCTGTTTTCGCAGGTCTCCAGCGCCTCCAGCCCGGAGCCCGCCGTCAGCACGTCGAAATATTCGGCCGCCAGCCGCGCCTGCAGCAGCTTCACGTTCGCCGGAACGTCGTCGACGACGAGGATGCGCGCGGTCATGCGTCCCCCAGATAGGATTTGATGGTCTCGATGAAGCGCGGGACGGAGATCGGCTTGGAGATGTAGGCCTCGCAGCCGCCCTGGCGGATGCGTTCCTCGTCGCCCTTCATGGCGAAGGCCGTCACCGCGATCACCGGGATCGTGTGCAGCTCCTCGTCCTCCTTCAGCCACTTGGTCACCTCGAGGCCGGAGACCTCGGGGAGCTGGATGTCCATCAGGATCAGGTCGGGACGGTGCGCGCGGGCCAGATCCAGCGCCTCCAGCCCGTTGCGCGTGCGCACGGTCTCGTAGCCGCTCGCCTCGATGAGGTCGCGGAAGAGCTTCATGTTGAGCTCGTTGTCTTCGACGATCATGACCTTCTTGGGCATGCGCTCCCCGTTCCCTGTCGCCGGCCCCGCCGCCGGCGGGCGTCGCCCGCGGCGTATCCGGCGGCCGCGCCGGAAATCCCGCGATGAACCCTAGCTTGATTTGATTGACGAAAGGCAAACCCCGGCGGGCCAATTGTCCGTGACGGCCGGCGCCGTCCGCACCCGCGCCTTGCCGCGCCGCGCCCCGGGATGTATCGCAGGGCCGGCGACGGGCGCAGGAAAGACGGATGGCACAGGACGGACGGGCGGCGGAACGGGAGGCGGCGGAGGCGCTGGCGGTCTCCGCGCTCGGCTTCATCGCGGCCGATCCCGAGCTGCTGCCGCGCTTCCTCGCCATCACCGGCATCGAGGCGCGCGACATCCGCCGCGCGGCGGCCAGCCGCGGCTTCCCCGCCGGCGTGCTCCAGTTCGTCGCCGCGCACGAGCCGACCCTGCTCGCCTTCGCGCAGGCGACCGGCAACGACCCTTCCTCCGTCGCCCGCGCGCTCAAGGCGCTGCCCTTCGGCGACGACCGCTTCGAGGCCTCGACATGAGCATAGATCCCGAGACCCTGCGCCAGATCGAGGAGCTGTCGCACGACCCGCGCCCGCTGCTGGTGCTCGACGTCGACGACGTGCTGCTGCACTTCGTGCGCCCCTTCCCGCGCTTCCTGCGCGCCGCCGGCTACGACCTCAGGTTCGACAGCTTCCGGCTCGCCGGCAACATCTCCGAGATCGCTTCCGGCCGCGTGCTCGAGCGCGAGGAGGTGTCGACGCTGGTCGGCGCCTTCTTCGAGGTGCAGGCCGAGTGGCAGACGCTGACCGACGGCGCCGCCGAGACGCTGGCCGGCTTCGCGCCGCGCGCCGAGATCGTGCTTCTGACGGCGATGCCGCACCGCCACCGCGGCATGCGCCGCGCCCATCTCGACGCGCTCGGCCTGTCCTATCCGCTGCTCACCACCGAGATGGCCAAGGGTCCGGCGATCGCACGCCTGCGCGGCGCGGCCGCGCGCCCCGTCGCCTTCGTCGACGACATGCCGCACAACCTCGCATCGGCGCGCGAGCACGTGCCCGACATCCACCTCTTCCACCTGATGGCCGAGGCTTCGATGCGCGCCATGCTGCCGCCCGCCGAGCCGACCGTCACCGTCGTCGACGACTGGACGCAGGCGCGTCCGCTGATCGCCGGCGCGCTGGGGATTTAGCTTTCCGAACCAGGGGCTTGCGGTCGCGGCCGGACTCACCGCGCGAGATCGAGACGCATCAGCGGCCGCCCCGCCTTGCGCTCCGCGACGGTGGTAAAACCCGCCTTCTCGAACACCCGGGCCGAGCCGACGAACAGGCCGAGCGAGCGTGTGTCGCGCGATTGCCTCATCGGGCAGGCCTCCAGCGCCCGCGCGCCGCCGCGTCGCGCATGATCGACGCCCGCCGCGACGAGCCGGTGCGTCAGCCCGCCTCCGCGCGCCGCCGTCCGCACGAAGAAGCACGAGATCGCCCAGACGGCCGGATCCGCGGCGTCGGCCTCGCCCAGCGGCGCCGAGGCGCGGCCGCGATTGTTCCACTCCGGCACGTCGGCGCGCGGCCCGATCTGCATCCAGCCCAGCGCGGTCCCGTCCTCGATCGCCAGCAGGCCGGGCGGCGGCCCTGCCTCGATGCGCGCCTTGATGAAATCCTTGTTGCGCAGGCCGGTCGAGGCCCGACGCGCCGCCGGCGGCAGCCGGAAACAGGTGCACCAGCAGCCGTAGCAGGCGCCCTGCCTGCCGAACAATGCCTCGAAGGCCGGCCACAGCGCCGGCGTCAGCGGCTCGATCGAAATGCCCATGCCCTCCTCCGCGCATGCGCCAGAACCCCCGTCGCCTTGCCGATCCCGGCCCGCTCCGTTACCATTCCGATTGTTCCTGTTATGTTCTCATCAATTCCGATGGCTGTCAACGACCCCGCACTGGGCTTCTGCCGCGATTGCCTGTCGCTCCAGCGCGACGCGGCCCGCCGCTGCCCGGCCTGCGGCAGCCCGCGCCTGCTGCGCCATGCCGAGCTGTACGGGCTGGCGATCGCCCATGTCGACTGCGACGCCTTCTACGCGGCGGTGGAGAAGCGTGACCGCCCGGAGCTGCGCGACCGGCCGGTGATCGTCGGCGGCGGAAAACGCGGCGTCGTCTCGACCGCCTGCTACATCGCCCGCATCCGCGGCGTGCGCTCGGCCATGCCGATGTTCAAGGCGCTGGAGGCCTGCCCCGACGCCGTGGTGATCAAGCCGGACATGGAGAAATATGTCCGCGTCGGCCGCCAGGTGCGCGAGTTCATGCACGCGCTCACCCCGCTGGTCGAGCCGGTCTCGATCGACGAGGCCTTCCTCGACCTGTCGGGCACCGAGAAGCTGCATGGCGAGCCGGCCGCGCTGTCGCTCGGCCGCTTCGCCGCGCGTGTCGAGCGCGAGCTCGGCATCAGCGTCTCGATCGGCCTGTCCTACTGCAAGTTCCTCGCCAAGATGGCGTCGGATTTCAACAAGCCGCGCGGCTTCGCCGTGATCGGCAAGGAGGAGGCGGTCGGCTTTCTCGCCGGCCAGCCGGTGACGATGATCTGGGGCGTCGGCAAGGCCTTCGCCGCCACGCTGGAGCGTGACGGGCTGCGCATGATCGGCCAGCTCCAGCAGATGGAGCGCGGCGACCTGATGCGCCGCTACGGCACGATGGGCGACCGCCTGTGGCGGCTGTCGCGCGGCATCGACGAGCGCAAGGTCGACCCCGGCCACGACGCCAAGTCGGTGTCGGCCGAAACCACCTTCGACACCGACCTCGCTACGATGGACGACCTCGTGCCGGTGCTGCGGCGGCTCGCCGAGCGCGTCTCCGCGCGGCTGAAGAAGGCCGGGCTCGCCGGCCGCACCGTCGTGCTCAAGCTGAAGAGCGCCGACTTCAGGATCCGCACCCGCAACCGCGCGCTCGCCGACCCGACGCGGCTGGCCGACCGCATCTTCCAGACCGGGCTGGAGCTGCTGCGCAAGGAGGCCGACGGCACGCGCTACCGCCTGATCGGCATCGGCGTCAGCGACCTGTCGGACCCCTCGCGCGCCGACCCGCCGGACCTCGTCGACGTCACCGCGCGCAAGCGGGCGCTGGCCGAGGGCGCGATGGACACGCTGCGCGAGAAATTCGGCGGCGGCGCGATCGAGACCGGCTACACATTCGGCAAGGGCCGTCCGGGCCGCGAGGCCGAGCCCTCGACCGTCGGCCGCCAGGACCGCGGCAACGGCGGCTGAACCGGCCGGCCGCCCTGCCCTCCGCGGGGCTTGCACGGCGCGGCGCGCCACCTATCATGGCCTTCCCCGACGTCAGGAAAACGAGGCAGGTACATGGGAATGTGGATGCGCGCGGCGGCGTTCGCGCTTTTCTTTGGCGTGGCGGCGCCGGCCGCGGCGCAGGGTGCCGACGTCAAGGGCGCGTCCGACCACCCGGCCGTCGGCCGCTACGAGGGCTCGTTCATCAAGTTCCACGAGACGCAGGCCTATGACGAGGTGCGGCTGCCCTTCAAGGGCCTGGAGCGGGCCGACCGCGACAACCCGTCGGCGTGGCTGCTGAACCTCTCGGGCAAGGTGACGTCGATCGGCTACGAGGGTCCGGCCGACCGCTCGGTGCTGGAGGTGGTGCGCAACTACGAGGCCGCCCTGAAGGCGTCCGGCTTCGAGGTGCGTTTCCTCTGCCGCGGCGAGGACGAGTGCTCGCCCGGCCGCATGATCCCGACCTTCTGGGAGGCGGCCAGGGGCGCGGTGCGCATGCCCAACCAGTGGGGTTCCAGCATCTACCTGCTCGCCGAACGCAACGGCCCAGAAGGCCCCGTCACCATCGGCCTCTACGGCATCGAGGTGAAGGCCGCCGGCAGCCGCCCGCTGACGCCGCATGTCGCGCTGACGGTCGTCGAGGGCAAGCCGATGGAGACCGACAAGATCGCCGTCATCGCCGCCAGCGAGATGGAGCAGGCGCTGGCGCGCGACGGGCGCATCGCGATCTACGGCATCCAGTTCGATTTCGACAAGGCCGACATCAGGGCCGAATCGCAGCCGCAGATCGCCGAGCTCGGCGCGCTGCTGAAGGGCAATCCCAAGCTCAGGGTGCTGATCGTCGGCCATACCGACGGCAAGGGCGCGTTCGACTACAACCTGTCGCTGTCGCAGCGCCGCGCGCAGGCGGTGGCGGATGCGCTGACCTCCGGCCACGGCGTCGAGCGGGCGCGGCTGACGCCGGCCGGCGCCGGCATGGCGGCGCCCGTCGCCACCAACCGCACCGAGGAAGGCCGGGCGAAGAACCGCCGCGTCGAGATCGTCGAGCACGTCACAGGCGGCTGAGCCGCCCCACGACGCCTTTCAGGTGACGGCCGCCTTGCGGTGGTATTCGGGCCGGTCCCACAGCCGCCCGCCGATCACCTCGGCGAGGATGTCGACGGCCTTCATCACCTCGGCCTCGCCGAGATAGAGCGGGGTGAAGCCGAAGCGCATCGTGTCGGGCGCGCGGAAGTCGCCGATCACGCCGCGCGCGATCAGCGCCTGCATCGCCGCATAGCCGTGCTCGAAGCGGAACGAGACCTGCGAGCCGCGCGCCTGCGCCTCGCGCGGGCTGCCGAGGACGAGCTGCGGGCAGCGCGCCTCGACCTCGCGGATGAACAGTTCGGAGAGCTCGATCGAGCGGCGGCGCACGTCGGCCATGTCGACGCCGTCCCACGCCTCCAGCGCCGCCTCGAGGATGCTCACCTGCACCACCGGCGGCGTGCCCACCCGCATGCGCGAGATGTCGGCTGCCGGCCGGTAGTCGAGGTCGAAGGCGAACGGCGCGTTGTGGCCGAGCCAGCCCGACAGCGCCGGCCGCGCCTGCCCGACGAGGTCGGGCCGCACATAGATGAAGGCCGGCGCGCCCGGCCCGCCGTTGAGATATTTGTAGGTGCAGCCGATGGCGAAGTCGGCCTCGCAGCCGGCGAGGTCGATCGGCACCGCGCCGGCCGAGTGCGCGAGGTCCCAGATCGCCAGCGCGCCCGCCGCGTGCGCCCGCTTCGTCAGCGCCGCCATGTCGTGCATGCGCCCGGTGCGGTAGTCGACCTGGGTGAGCATGATCGCCGCGACGCTGCTGTCGATCGCGTCGGCCACCGCCTCCGGCTCGACCACCTTCAGCTCGTGCCCGCGCCCGAGCGAGCGCAGCAGCCCGTCGGCCATGTAGAGGTCGGTCGGGAAGTTGCCGCTGTCGGAGACCACAACGCGCCGGTCGGGCCGCATCTCCAGCGCCGAGGCGAGCGCCTGGTAGACCTTGACCGACAGCGTGTCCCCGATGACGACCGTGCCGGGCGCGGCCCCGATCAGCCGGGCGACCTTGTCGCCGACGCGGCGCGGCTGCTCCATCCAGCCGGCCTCGTTCCAGGCGCGTATCAGCATCTCGCCCCATTCGGCCTCGATCACGCTGCGCGCCCGCGCCATCGCGTTCTTCGGCAGCGGCCCGAGCGAGTTGCCGTCGAGATAGACGACGCCTTCCGGCATGTGGAATTTTTCCCGCGTCGCGGCGAAATCGGTCATCGCTGTCTTTCTCCCCTCGGTCATGCGGACGGCAGAGCACTACGTCGGCAAAACCGCGACCGCAAGCACGCCGCGCGCGCCCGCCTCCGCCTTTTGCATGGGTTGAGGCCCGCCGGAAAAGCTGTGAAGATCGTTTCCATCAACCGGAGCCGATCGCGGCCAGCAGGGGAGATTGCGGAATGTACGACCACATCCTGATCGCAACCGACGGCTCGGACCTCGCCAAGAAGGGCGTCGACCAGGGGCTGGCGCTCGCCGCCAGGCTGGGCGCCAAGGTGACGATCGTCTCGGTGAGCGAGCCGCTCGACGCGCGCGCCCTGCGGGCGGCCCGCATGGCCGGCGTCGAGGACCCGGTCGGCCGCTACGACCAGTCCGTCGACGAGGAGATGGCCAAGCGCTTCGCCTCGATCCGCCAGCGTGCCGCCGAGAAGGGCGTCGCGGTCGAGCTCACCCACGAGATCGACGAGCATCCGGCCGAGGCGATCGTCCGGCTGGCCGACCGCATAAACTGCGACCTGATCGTGATGTCCTCGCACGGCCGGCGCGGTGTGCGCCGCCTCGTCCTCGGCAGCCAGACCGCCGAGGTGGTCACCAGCACCACGCGGCCGGTGCTGGTCATCCGCTAGAGCATTTCCGGCAAAAGTGCGAAGCGGTTTTGCGAGCGGTTCTGCCGATTCCGTGAAAGCCGGAACCGTTCCAGGCTTTTCGGCAGCGCATCCCCGCGCGGCCGGCCTCCCGGCGAAAACCTCTTTGCGCGATCGCAAAGAAGGCTCGCCCCGTTCACGCTATCGGTTCCCGATCGGCAACGGCGGATCAGGGAGATATCGATGCAATACGCCTTCTATGCGGGCGTCGTGGCCAT
>JAFKJY010000097.1 GCA_017305835.1 Hyphomicrobiales bacterium | reverse complement strand
CCCCGCCCCCTGGTGGGGAGGTGTGAGGGGTGGGGTGCGTCTCGGCCGGACTTGCCGGCCGAGACATCTGGCGATCCTACTTGATCGCGTCCCAGGCCTTCTGGATCTCGGCGGCGACGTCCTGCGGGGACTTGCCGCCGACGAGGTCGACCATGCCGGTCCAGAACGCGCCGGCGCCGATCTTGCCGGGCATCAGGTCCGAGCCGTCGAAACGGAAGGTGGTGGCATCGGAGAGGATCTGGCCTTCCTTCTTCAGCGTGTCGTTGGCATAGGCGTCGACGTTCACCGTCTTCAGCGGCGTCAGGAAGCCCGACTGCGCCATCCACAGCTCATGCGCCAGCGGCAGCTTGAGGAAGTCGATGAAGGCGCGGGCGGCGGGCGAATCCCTGGTGATCATCGCCAGCGTGCCGGCGCCGAGCACCGGCTTGCCGAGATTGGCGCTGGCGATGGGCGGCAGGTAGAAGAAATCGGCGTCGGTGCCGAGCTCGGTGCCGTCCGGGAAGAAGGACGGGATGAACGAGGCCTGCCGGTGCATGTAGCACTTGGGCGGGATCTCGAAGAGGCCCTTCGGGCTGTCGCGGAAGTCGGTGGAAGCCACCGCCGCCGCGCCGCCGCTGACATATTTGTCGTTGGTGGCGATGTCGGCGAAGATCTTCAGCGCGTTGACGACGCGCTCGTCGGTGAAGGGGATCTCGTTGGTCGTCCACTTGTCGTAGACGTCGGGCGCCTGGGTCCTGAGCATGATGTCCTCGACCCAGTCGGTCGCCGGCCAGCCGGTGGCGCCGCCCGAGCCCAGCCCGATGCACCAGGGCGTGCCGCCGTCGGCGACGATCTTGTCCTGCAGCGCCGTCATCTCCTCCCAGGTGGTCGGCACCTTGTAGCCGGCCTCCTCGAAATTGTCCGGCACGTACCAGACGAGCGACTTCAGGTCGGCCTTGTAGGGGAAGGCGAAGAACTTCTCCGTGCCGTCCTTGTCCTTGTAGGTGCCGAGGTCGACCCAGCTCTCGCCGGCGCCGTAGTTCTCGGCGACGTATTTGGCGTCCTCGTCCTTCAGCGGCACCAGCAGGCCCTTGGAGGCAAGATCCTGGATCAGGCCCGGCTGCGGCAGGATGGCGACGTTGGGCGGGCTGCCGGCCTGCGTGTCGATGACGATCTGCTGCTCGTAGTTCTCGGACGAGGAGTAGTTGACGGTGGCGCCGGTGGCCTGGCGGAAATATTCCAGCACCGACTGGACGAGGTCCTCGTCGGCGCCGCGCCACGGGCCGAACACGGTGAGCGTCTGGCCCTTCAGGTCGACCTTCTGCAGCCCGTCATAGTCGGCCCAGTGGAAGCGGCTGTCCTCGCCCGGCTTGAACTTCAGGTCGGCGGCTGAGGCAGACGCGGCGAGGCCGAGCGCGCACAGGGCGACGCCGGCTGCGAGAAATTTCCTCATGGTTCTCCTCCCGGTCGGATCGTTGGATGCGGATGCCGGGAACCTCCTCCCCGGCCGCGCCTCGCGTCGAAAGCGGCCGGCACAATTTCCAGCGGGCTTCCAAAGCGCTTTGGCTACACTCAGTTCAGCCACCAAACGCCATGGCTGTCAAGAGCGCCGGTGATAAACCGATTTAAACGGAGCGTTTCTTGTGCAGCGCAGGGCAAAATTGTGGCAGCGCGGCATAAAAACTGCTTTTGCAGCGGACGCGACTGACCTAAGTTCAGCCGGCCTTGCGGCGAATTTTGCGCTGGTTATCCAAAGCGCTTTGGAGAACGCGGTGAACCTGAAGCAGCTCGCCGACATCCTGTCGCTGTCGCAGACGACGGTCAGCCGCGCGCTGAACGGCTATCCGGAGGTGGCGGAGGACACGCGCCGGCGCGTGGTCGAGGCGGCCAAGCGCCACGGCTACCGGCCCAATCCGAGCGCGCGCCGGCTGGCGACAGGCAAGGCCGGTATGATCGGCTACGTCATGCCGACGGGTGCGGCGGTCGACATCGACCCGCATTTCGTCGAGTTCCTGTCGGGGCTGGGCGACTATGCGCGCACGCACGAACTCGACCTCGTGCTGTCGCCCACGACCGTCGAGGAGGAGGAGACGACCTATCGCCGCGTCGTCGGCAACAAGCAGGTCGACGCCGTCTACGTTTCGGCGCCGCTGCCGCGCGACGGACGCATAAGGCTGCTCGACCAGCTCGGCTTCCCCTACATCGTGCACGGCCGCTCGGAGGGGCTGGGCTTCGACTATCCCTTCGTCGACATCGACAACGAAGGCGCCTTCCACGACGCCGCGCGGCTGCTTGCGCAGTTCGGCCACCGCAGGGTGGCGCTGGTCAACGGCAACCGGGCGCAGACCTTCGCCATCCACCGCGAGCGCGGCGCGCGGCGCGCGCTCGCCGAGTTCGGCCTGTCGCTCGCCGACGCCGACCTGCATTGCGTCGCCATGACCGAGGAGAACGGCTACCGCGCGGCGCGCGCCCTGCTCGACCGCGCCGACCGGCCGACGGCGATCCTGTCGTCCAGCCTGCTGTTGACGCTCGGTATCTTCCGGGCCGTCGGCGAGCTCGGCCTGTCGGTGCCGGGAGACCTGTCGCTGATCGCGCATGACGACGTCTTCCCCTTCCTGCGGCCGGAAGGCTTCCCGGTGGCGCTCACCACCACGCGCTCGCCGATCCGCGCCGCCGGCGCCCGCGTCGCCGAGCGCCTCGCCGCCCGCATCGCGGGCATCGAGAACACGCCGCGCGGCGAGATCTGGAAAGTCGACCTCGTCATGCGCGCCTCCGTCGCTCCCGCGCCGGCGATGGAGAAGGCGGGGTAAGGAGGGGAGCCGCCGTTCCTACGGCAGCACCGCGGTCGCCTCGATCTCGACCTTGGCGCGGTCCTCGACCAGCGCGACGACCTGGACCACGCTCATCGACGGGAAATGCTTGCCGAGCACGTCGCGATAGGCCTTGCCCACTTCGGGCAGGCGCGAGACGTAGGCCTGCTTGTCGGTGACGAACCAGGTCATGCGCACGATGTGCTCGGGCCGGCCGCCGGCTTCCGCGAGGATGGCGACGATGTTCTCCAGCGCCTGCCGCACCTGGCCGACGAAGTCGTCGGTCTCGAAGACCTGGTCGCCGTTCCAGCCGATCTGGCCGCCGAGCCAGACGGTGCGGCCCTCGGCGAGCATGCCGTTGGCATAGCCCTTCGCCGGCTTCCAGCCGGCGGGCTGCAGGGTTCGGATATGGGGGGTGCCGCTCATGTTTCTTCTCCGGATGTTCTGGCGGCGTCGTCAGACGCCGAGGTAGCGGTTCTGGATGTCGGTGCCGAGCTCGGCCGGCCGCCCGGTCCAGACGGTGCGGCCGTTCTCCAGCACGGTGCAGCGGTCGGCGACCGGCAGCAGCTCGGGCAGGGTCTTGTCGACGATGAGGATGGATTCGCCGCCCTGCTTCAGGTTGCGGATCGCGGCCCAGATGTCGTGGCGGATCACCGGGGCGAGGCCTTCCGTCGCCTCGTCGAGGATGAGCAGGCGCGGATTGGTCATCAGCGCGCGGCCGATCGCCAGCATCTGCTGCTCGCCGCCCGACAGCGTGTTGGCCATCTGGCCGCGCCGCTCGGCGAGCCGCGGAAACAGCGCCGTGACGGCGGCAAAATCCCATTTGCCGGGCCGCGCGGCGGCGACGAGGTTTTCCGCCACCGTCAGATTGGGGAAGCAGCGGCGGCCCTCGGGCACCAGCCCGATGCCGAGGCGGGCGACGCGATGGGCGGCCATGCCGCGCAGCGGCTCGCCGGCGAAGCGGACGGCCCCGCCATGCGGCGGGGTGAGGTTGCAGACGGCCCGGATGGTCGTGGTCTTGCCCATGCCGTTGCGGCCCATCAGCGCCACCACCTCGCCCTCGGAGACGGCCAGGTCGACGCCGAACAGCGCCTGGCTGGCGCCGTAGGATGCCTCGAGCCGTTCGACCTCGAGCAGCATCAGGCCCCCTCCCCCAGATAGGCCTTGCGGACGGCGGGGTCGCGGCGGATCTGCTCGACGCTGCCGGACGCGATGACCTTGCCGTAGACGAGCACGGTGATGCGGTCGGCGAGCGCGAAGACGGCGTTCATGTCGTGCTCGACCAGCAGGATCGGCGCCTCGGCGCGCAGGCCGTCGAGGAAGCCGGTCAGGCGCTTGGAGCCCTCCGGCCCCATGCCGGCCATCGGCTCGTCGAGCAGGAAGGCCTTCGAGCCGAGCGCCAGGGCGATGGCGATCTCGAGCTGGCGGCGCTCGCCATGCGACAGTTCGGCGGCCGGGATGCGGGCGCGCTCCGCCAGCCCGACGCGCTCCAGCGCGGCCATCGCCGGCCCGGTCAGGCGTGCGTCGCCCATCACCGGGCGGAAGAAGCGGAAGCTGGAGCCGGACACGGCCTGCACGGCCAGCATGACGTTGCGCAGCGCGGAGAACTCCGGCGCCAGCGACGAGACCTGGAAAGTACGGCCGAGCCCGCGCCGCGCCCGCTCGGCGACGCCGAGCTGGGTGATGTCCTCGCCGGCGAAGCGGATCGTGCCGGCATCCGGCCGCAGCGCGCCGGCGATCTGGTTGATCAGCGTCGATTTTCCTGCGCCGTTCGGGCCGATCAGGGCATGGATCTCGCCGGGCCTCAGGTCGAGGTCGACGGTGTCGGTCGCGCGCAGCGCGCCGAAGCTCTTGACGAGGCCGGAGACGGCCAGAACCGGCTCAGCCATGCCGCGCCCTCCCCGCCACGAGGCCGATCAGCCCGCCGCGCGCGAACAGCACGACGACGAGGAGCACGAGGCCGAGGAAGAGCTGCCAGCGCTCGGTGATGCCGCCGAGCACATATTCGAGCACGACGTAGACGATCGCGCCGACGACCGGCCCCGAAAGCCGCCCGACGCCGCCGAGGATGATGAGCACGATCAGCTCGCCCGACATCTGCCAGGACAGCATGGACGGGCTGACGAAGCGGTTGAGGTCGGCGAACAGCGCGCCGGCGAGCGCCGTGATCGCGCCGGAGATGACGAAGGCGGCTAGGCGCACGCGATAGGGCGCGATGCCGACTGCGGCGAGCCGCGTGTCGTTCTGCCGGCTCGCCTGCAGGGCGGCGCCGAAGCGCGAGCCGCGCAGCAGGGCGAAGAAGGCGAGGCCGGCGGCGAGCAGCACGTAGCAGATCAGGAAGAAGGGCAGCGGCTTGAGCGTATTGACGCCCGGGAACTGGTTGCGCAGCAGGATCGGCAGCCCGTCCTCGCCGCCATAGGCCGGCCAGGAGACCGCGAAATAGTAGACCATCTGGGCGAAGGCCAGCGTGATCATGATGAAGTAGACGCCGGTGGTGCGCAGGCTGATCGCGCCGATCGCCAGCGCCAGCAGGCCGCCGGCGGCGAGCGCGACGAGCCAGATGACGAGCATCTGCTTGGTGCCGGGGATGCCTAGGAGGATCGGCTCCATCGACATGGCGTGCGCGGCGAGGATGCCGGCGACATAGCCGCCGACGCCGAAGAAGGCGGCGTGGCCGAAGGAGACGAGGCCGCCCAGACCAAGCGCGATGTTGAGGCCGGTGGCGGCGAGCGCGAGGATGGCGATGCGGGTCGCCAGCGTCACGTAGAACGGCTCGCCCGCCTGGCTGGCGACGGCCGGCACGACGAGCAGCAGCGCCATGAGCGCGATGCCGATGATGGTCTCGCGGCCGCGCATGGCTCAGACCTCGCCCGCGAACAGGCCGCGCGGGCGGAACGCGAGGATCAGCGCCATCACGACGTAGATGAGCATGGAGGCGAGCGCGCCGCCGACAAGTCCCGCCTGCGACGGTGCCATGAACAGGCCGAAGAGCTGCGGCAGCAGGAAGCGGCCGAGCGTGTCGACCACGCCGACCAGCAGCGCCCCGACCAGCGCGCCGCGGATCGAGCCGATGCCGCCGATGACGATGACGACGAAGGCGAGGATGAGCACCGGCTCGCCCATGCCGACCTGCACGGACTGGATCGCGCCGACCATGGCGCCGGCCAGCCCCGCGAGCGCGGCTCCCAGCGCGAAGACCAGCGTGTAGAGCGTGGCGACGTCGACGCCGAGCGCGGCGATCATCTCGCGGTCGCTTTCGCCGGCGCGGATGCGCATGCCGAGCCGGGTGCGCGAGATCAGCAGATAGAGGCCGACGGCGACGAGGATGCCAACGCCGATGATGGCGAGGCGATAGAGCGGGTATTGCGAGCCGCCGGGCAGCGAAACGGCGCCCGACAGCAGCGGCGGAATGTCGAGATAGAGCGGGAAGGAGCCGAACAGCCAGCGCGTGCCTTCCGAGAAGACGAGGATCAGCGCGAAGGTGGCGAGCACCTGGTCGAGATGGTCGCGGCCGTAGAGCCGGCGCACGACCAGGAGCTCGACGACGGCGCCAGCGGCGGCCGCCGCCGCGAGGCTGGCGACCAGCCCCAGCCAGAAGGAGCCGGTCCAGGCGGCAACCGCCGCGCAGGCGAAGGCGCCGACCATGTAGAGCGAGCCGTGTGCGAGGTTGATCAGGCCCATGACGCCGAAGATCAGCGTCAGCCCCGCCGCCATCAGGAACAGCATGACGCCGAGCTGAAGCCCGTTCAGAAGCTGTTCGATGACGAGGGCGAGTTGCAAAGGTCAGGCCTGCGAAATTGCTGGGTGCAGAGGCAAGAGGTCGTCGAAATCGAGCGCCCCCTCCACCGCCTCCCGCGGTCCCCCTCCCCCGCTTCGCAGAGGAGGAGCCAGGCCGCGGACGGCCGCGGACCGGATCTTCCCCCGTTCACGGGGGAAGGGGACCACGCGAAGCGTGGTGATGGGGGCGTCGCAACCCCTACATCTTGCACTGCTCGGCGTAGGCGTCGCCGTGGTCGGTGAAGGCGGTGGAGACGATCTTGTTGGTCAGCGCGCCGTCCTCGGCCTTCACCACCTCGCGGATGTAGATGTCCTGGATCGGGTGCTGGTTGGTGTTGAACTTGAACTTGCCGCGCACCGACTTGAAGTCGGCCGCCTTGAGCGCGGCGCGGAAGGCGTCCTTGTCCTTGACGCTCGCCTTGGCCAGCGCCGACAGGATCAGGTTGGCCGTGTCGTAGGACTGCGCCGCGTAGACCGACGGGATGCGCTTGAACTCGGCCTTGAACGCCTCGACGAAGGCCTTGTTCTCAGCATTGTCGAGGTCCGGCGACCAGGAGGCGGAGTTCTTGACGCCGAGCGCGGCATCGCCGATCGCCGGCAGCACGTCCTGGCTGAAGGAGAAGGCCGGGCCGGTCAGCGGGGTGTTTACGCCCGACTGCACGTACTGCTTGGTGAAGGCGATGCCCATGCCGCCGGGCAGGAAGAAGAAGACGGAATCGGCGCCGGAAGCGCGGATCTGCGCGATCTCGGCGGCGTAATCGGTCTGGCCGAGCTGGGTGTAGACCTCGCCCGCCAGCTCGCCCTTGTAGTAGCGCTTGAAGCCGGTGAGCGCATCCTTGCCGGCCGGATAGTTCGGGGCGAGGATGAAGGTCTTCTTGTAGTTGTCGTTGTCGTACTGGCCCATCGCCTCGTGGAAGTTGTCGTTCTGGTAGGCGACGTTGAAGTAATTCTTGTTGCACTGGGCGCCGGCGAGCGGCGACGGCCCGGCGTTCGGCGACAGATAGATGATGTCCTGCGCGGTGACGGCCGGCACGACGGCCATTGCGAGGTTCGACCAGATGATGCCGGTCATCAGGTCGACATGGTCGGACTGGACCATCTTGTCGGCGAGCTGGACGGCGAGCTCGGGCTTCTGGGCGTCGTCCTCGACGATCACCTCGATGTCCTTGTTGCCGGACTGCTTGACGGCGAGCTGGAAGGCGTCGCGCACGTCGACGCCGAGGCCGGCGCCGCCACCGGAGGTGGTGGTGATCATGCCGATCTTGACCGGCTCGGCGAAGGCGAGGCCGCAGACCCCCATCGACAGGCCGAACACGGCGGCCGCAATCAGTTTGTTCATTTTGACTACTCCCATTCTTTTCTTTGACCTATCCGGAAGCTTCCCCTCCGGCATTCCCGCTCCTGCCCGGCCCGCGCAGCCGTCTCAAAGCTCGGTGCGAAGCTTCCACAGTTCCGGGAAAAGTTCCACCTCCAGCATGCGCCGAAGACAGGAAACACCCATCGTGGCGGTCCCGTGAAGCGCTGGCGGCGATTCCTCTTCGGCTCCGCGGCGAAGGAAGCCGTCGGGTGCGTCAGACCTTCGCCTCTTCCCGCAGCCGGAAGCGCTGGACCTTGCCGGTCTGGGTCTTGGGCAGGGCCGCGACGAACTTCACCGAGCGGGGATATTTGTAGGGCGCGATCGTCGCCTTCACGTGCTCCTGCAGACGCTTCACCGTCTCGGCGTCGGCCGCCACGCCCTGCATCAGCACGACATGCGCCTCGACGACCTGGCCGCGCGCCTCGTCGGGCGCGCCGATGACGGCGCATTCGAGCACGTCGGCATGGGCAAGCAGCGCCGCCTCCACCTCCGGCCCGGCGATGTTGTAGCCGGCCGAGACGATCATGTCGTCGGAGCGGGCGGCGAAGTGGAAGCGGCCCTCGGCGTCCTGCACGAAGCTGTCGCCGGTCAGGTTCCAGCCGTCGCGCACATATTCGGCCTGGCGCGCATCGGCGAGGTAGCGGCAGCCGGTGGGGCCGCGCACGGCCAGCCGTCCGACCTCGCCGCGCGGCACTTCGTTCATGTCCTCGTCGACGATCCGCGCCTCGTAGCCAGAGACCGGCCGGCCGGTGGTGGCCGGGTGCATGTCGTCGAAGCGGTTGGTGATGAAGATGTGCAGCATCTCGGTGGCGCCGATGCCGTCGAGGATCGGCTTGCCAGTCTTCTGCACCCACTCCTCGAAGACCGGGCCAGGCAGCGTCTCGCCGGCCGAGACGGCGACGCGCAGCGACGACAGGTCCGCGCCCTCGTCCATCGCCTTCATCATGGCGCGGTAGGCGGTCGGCGCGGTGAAGGAGATCGTCGCCCGGTACTTCTCGATGATCTCGATCATGTTGGGCGGGCTGGCGTTCTCCAGCAGCGTCGCGGCGGCGCCGAAGCGCAGCGGGAACACGGCGAGGCCGCCCAGGCCGAAGGTGAAGGCGAGCGGCGGCGAGCCGACGAACACGTCGTCGGGCGTCACGCCGAGGACCTCGTTCGCATAGCCGTCGGCGATGATCAGGATGTCGCGGTGGTAGTGCATGGTCGCCTTGGGCACGCCGGTGGTGCCCGAGGTGAAGCCGAGCAGGGCGACGTCGTCGCGGCCGGTCCTGACGGACTCGAAGCGAACCGGCTTGTCGAGGGCGGCGCGGTCGAGCTCGGCGTCGTGGTTGGCGGTGCCGTCGAAGCCGACGACCTTCTTGAGAAAGCGGCTGTCCTTGGCGCAGGCGACGATCTCGTCCATCAGCCGCGTGTCGCACAGCGCGAGCGAGATCTCGGCCTTGTCGACGATCTTGGCGAGCTCGACGGCGCGCAGCATCGGCATGGTGTTGACCACCACCGCACCGGCCTTGGTGGCGGCCAGCCAGCAGGCGACGACGGCCGGGTTGTTGGGCCCGCGGATCAGGATGCGGTTGCCGGGCTTCACTCCGTAGTTCTCGACCAGCGCACGCGCGAGCCGGTTGGTCCAGTCGGAAAGCTCCTTGTAGGTGCGGCGGCGGCCGTTGCCGATCAGCGCGGTGTGGTCGCCGAAGCCCTTCTCGACCATGCGGTCGGTGAGCTCGACGCCGATGTTCAGCCATTCGGGATAGTCGAACCCGTCCAGCAGGAAATCCGGCCACTGGGCGGGCGGCGGCAGGTTGTCGCGCGTGAAGGTGTCGGTGTGGCCAGTCGGTCCGAGGGTCATGAGGCGGCTCCCATTGTCTGCCGCGCGATGACCACCTTCTGGACGTCTGATGCGCCCTCGTAGATGCGCAGCGCGCGGATTTCCCTGTAAAGGCTTTCGACGATATGGCCCTTGCGGACGCCGTCGCCGCCGTGGAGCTGCACGGCGCGGTCGATCACGTCCTGGGCGCGGTCGGTGGCGAAGAGCTTGGCCATCGCCGCCTCGCGGGTGATGCGGGCGGCACCCGAATCCTTCGCCCACGCTGCGCGGTAGACGAGCAGCGCCGCTGCATCGACGTCGAGCGCCATGTCGGCGAGGTGGCCCTGCACCATCTGCAGGTCGAACAGCGGCGCGCCGAACAGCTCGCGGTCGCGCGTGCGCGCGATGCTCTCGTCCAGCGCCCGGCGGGCGAAGCCGAGGGCTGCGGAGCCGACTGTCGGGCGGAACGTGTCGAGCACCGACATGGCAACGCGAAAACCGCCGCCCGGCGCGCCGATCATGGCGGCGGCCGGTACGCGCACGCGATCGAAGGCGAGCCGCGCCAGCGGGTGCGGGGCGACCACCTCCAGCCGCTCGGCGACGCTCAGGCCCGGCGCGTCGGCCGGCACGAGGAAGCAGGAGATGCCCTTGGCGCCCGGCGCCTCGCCGGTGCGGGCGAAGACGCAGTAGAGGTCGGCGATGCCGCCGTTGGAAATCCAGGTCTTCTCGCCGGAGAGCACGTAGCCGTCGCCGTCCCGGCGGGCTTCCATCTCCATGTTGGCGACGTCGGAGCCGGAGCGCGGCTCCGACAGCGCGAAGGCCGAGAGCGCGGCGCCGCGCCGGGTCCTTGCCAGCCATTCCTGCTGCGCATGGGTGCCGAACAGGCTGATCGCGCCGGTGCCGAGGCCCTGCATGGCGAAGGCGAAATCGGCGAGCCCGTCATGGCGGGCCAGCGTCTCGCGGGTGATGCACAGCGTGCGCACGTCGAGTGGGCGTGGGTCGGCCGGATCGACGGCGGTCGGCAGCAGCCAGCCGCCCTCGCCCAGCCGGCGCACCAGCTCGCGGCAGGCGGCGTCGACGTCACCGATGCCGTGGCCGTGCGCGACCGGCAGATTCTTCGCGCACCAGTCCTCCAGCCGCGCCGCGTGGTCGCGGTGGCGGTCCTCGAAGAACGGCCAGGAGAGGAAGGAACGATCGGGCATCAGTTCCCCTCGAACACCGGCTTCTTCTTGTCGACGAAGGCGCGGTAGGCGCGCTCGAAATCCTTCGTCTGCATGCATATCGCCTGCGCCTGCGCCTCGGCCTCGATGGCCTGGTCGAGGCCCATCGACCACTCCTGGTTCAACTGCGTCTTGGTGATGCCGTGGGCGAAGGTGGGACCCGACACGATGCGGGCGGCGATGTCGAGCGCGTCGGCCTCCAGCGCGTCGGCCGCCACCAGACGGTTGTAGAAGCCCCAGCGCTCGCCTTCCTCGGCGCTCATGCTGCGGCTGGTGTAGAGCAGCTCGGCGGCGCGGCCCTGGCCGATGATGCGCGGCAGCATCGCGCAGGCGCCCATGTCGCAGCCGGCGAGCCCGACGCGGGTGAACAGGAAGGCGGTCTTGGCCTCCGGCGTGGCGATGCGGATGTCGGAGGCCATCGCGACGATCGCCCCGGCGCCGACGGCGACGCCGTCGACGGCGGTGACGATCGGCTTGCTGCAGTTCAGCATCGCCTTGACGAGGTCGCCGGTCATACGGGTGAAGGCGAGCAGGCCCTTCATGTCCATGTCGACCAGCGGGCCGATGATGTCGTGGACGTCGCCGCCCGAGCAGAAATTGCCGCCGTTCGGCAGGAAGACGACGGCGTCGACGTCATCGGCGTAGACGAGGTCGCGGAAGGTGTCGCGCAGCTCGGCGTAGGACTCGAAGGTGAGCGGGTTCTTGCGCTCTGGCCGGTCGAGCTGGATCACCGCGACGGTGCCCTCGACGCGCCAGAGGAAATGCTTCGGCTTCAGCCCCGCCATCTTCACCGGCTTCAATGCTCACCCTCCCATTCGCTGCGGAACGCCCGCAGCATGCCCGACAGACGGCGCGCGTCGTCGTCGCCGACGCTGCCCAGAAGCTCGGCGATCCAGCCCTCGTGGGCACGCGCCATGCGCTCGAAGAAATCGATGCCGACCTCGGTCAGCCGCACGATCGAGGTGCGGCGGTCGCCGTCGCGGCGGGCCCGCACCACGAAGCCGTCGACCACCAGCCGGTCGACGATGCCGGTGACGTTGCCGTTGGAGACGAGCAGGAAGCGCGACAGGTCGCTCATCAGCATGCCGCCCGGCTCGCGGTAGAGCGCGGCCATCACGTCGAAGCGCGGCAGGGTCGTGCCGAAATCGCGCTTGAGGCGCTCGCGCAGCTCGCCCTCGATGGTGTGGGCGGCGCGCAGCAGCCTGATCCACAGGCGCAGCTTCTCCTTGGTGCCGCTGTGCGGCGCGATGGCGGAAAGCGGCGCGGAGACCATCAGCCGCCCCCGGAAATCGCGATCGGCTGGCCGGTGACGGAAGCCGCCGCGTCGCTCACCAGCCACATGACGGCGGCGGCGACCTCCTCGGGCTGGATCAGCCGGTGGTTGGGGTTGATCTCGGCGAAGCCGCGGCGCGCTTCCTCCGCCGAGCGGCCGGTCTTTTCCACGACGCGGCGGATCGACTGCTCCAGCATCTCGGTCTCGACATAGCCGGGGCAGACCGCGTTGACGGTGACGCCGGTCATCAGCAACTCGGCGGCGAGCGCGCGCATCAGCCCGACGACGCCGTGCTTGGAGGCGACGTAGGGCGCGACATAGGCCGAGCCGCGCAGGCCGGCGACGGAGGCGACGAAGACGATGCGGCCGCGCTTGCGGTCGGCCATGCCCTTCAGCGCCGGGCGCACGGTGAGGAAGGAGCCGGTCAGGTTGACGTCGAGGATGCGCTTCCAGTCGTCGAGCGTGGTCTTCCAGGCCGGCGCGCTGGAGGCGACGCCGGCATTGGCCACGACGATATCGAACGGGCCGCGGGCGGCCTCGGCCTGCGCGTAGAGCGCCTCGACCGAGGTCTCGTCGGTCACGTCGGCCACCACGGCGTGGATGCCGGGCGCCTCGGCCGCGACGGCTTCGAGCAGCTCGGCGCGGCGGCCGCAGATGGTGACGGCGACGCCGTCGGCGGCCAGCGCCAGCGCGATGGCGCGGCCGATGCCGGTGTTGCCGCCGGTGACGAGCGCGTGGCGGGCGGCCATCACACCTTCCCCGTCATCTGCTCCTGCCGCTCGGCCAGCCGGTAGAGCTGGTTGCGGCCGGGCCAGTAGGGGCTCGGCCAGGCGACGCCGCGATCGCCGAGCCTGGCAGCCGCATGCAGCGTCCAGTAGGGATCGGTCAGGTGCGGACGGGCGAGCGCGACGAGGTCGGCGCGGCCGGCCATCAGGATCGAGTTGACGTGGTCGGGCTCGTAGATGTTGCCCACCGCGATGGTGGCCATGCCCGTCTCGTTGCGGATGCGGTCCGAGAACGGCGTCTGGAACATGCGGCCGTAGACCGGCTTCGCCCGCGTCGAGGTCTGGCCGGCCGAGACGTCGCAGATGTCGACGCCGGCGGCCTGCAGCATGCGTGCGATCTCGACGGCCTCAGCCGGGGTCACGCCCTCGTCGCCCACCCAGTCATTGGCCGAGATGCGTACCGAGATCGGCTTGTCGGCCGGCCACACGGCGCGCACCGCATGGAACACCTCCAGCGGCCAGCGCATGCGGTTTTCCAGGCTGCCGCCATATTCGTCGGTGCGGCGGTTGGTCAGCGGCGAGATGAAGGCAGACAGCAGGTAGCCGTGCGCCATGTGCAGCTCGAGCATGTCGAAGCCGCAGCGGTCGGCCATCTTCGCCGAGGCGACGAACTCGTCGCGCACGCGGTCCATGTCGGCGCGGTCCATCGCCTTCGGCGTCTGGTGTTCCGGCGACCACGGCACGGCCGACGGGCCGATGATCGGCCAGTTGCCCTCCTTCAGCGGCATACCGTCATCCTCCCAGCCGACCTGGGTGGAGGCCTTGGGGCCGGCATGGCCGAGCTGGGCGCAGATCTTCGCGCCCGTCTCGGCGTGGACGAAATCGACGATGCGCTTCCACGCCGCCTCGTGCTCGGGCTTGTAGAAGCCGGGGCAGCCCGGCGTGATGCGGCCCTCGGGCGAGACGCAGGTCATCTCGACATAGATCAGCCCGGCCCCGCCCTTGGCGCGCTCGCCGTAGTGGACGAGGTGCCAGTCGGTCGGGGTGCCGTCGACGGCGCGGTACTGCGCCATCGGCGAGACGACGACGCGGTTCTTCAGCTCCATGCCGCGCAGGCGGAAGGGCGCGAACATCGGCGCGCGGTTGGTGTTGGCGGGCACGCCCGCCTCGCGCTGGAACCAGGCCTCGGCGCCGCCCAGCCAGTCGGCGTCGCGCAGGCGCAGGTTCTCGTGGCTGATGCGCTGCGAGCGCGTCAGCAGCGAATAGTTGAACTGGACGGGGTCGAGGCCGAGATAGCGCTCGACGTCCTCGAACCATTCGAGCGAGTTGCGCGCGGCCGACTGGAGCTTGAGCACCTCTGTGCGGCGCGCGTCCTCGTATTTGGCGAACGCGGCTTCCAGCGACGGCTCCGACTGGACGTAGTCGGCCAGCGCGATGGCGCTCTCCAGCGCGAGCTTGGTGCCCGAGCCGATCGAGAAATGGGCACTGGCTGCGGCGTCGCCCAGCAGAGCGAGGTTGTCGTGCGACCAGCGCTCGCACAGCACGCGCGGGAAGTTGAGCCAGGCCGAGCCGCGCAAATGGTTGGCGTTCGACATCAGGCTGTGGCCGCCGAGGTTCTTCGCGAAGATGCGCTCGCAGGTGGCGATCGACTCTTCCTTCGACATGGTGCCGAAGCCGAACTTCTCCCAGGTCTCCGGGCCGCACTCGACGATGAAGGTCGCGGTGTCGGGGTCGAACTGGTAGGCGTGCGCCCAGACCCAGCCGTGCTCGGTCTCCTCGAAGATGAAGGTGAAGGCGTCGTCGAACTTCTGGTGGGTGCCCAGCCAGACGAACTTGTTGCGGCGGACGTCGATGTCGGGCCGGAACGTGTCGGCGAAGATCGTGCGGCTCTTCGAGTTCAGCCCGTCGGCGGCGATCACCACGTCGTGGCTCGCCATCAACTGGCGCGGATCGTCGATTTCGGTCTGGAAGCGCAGGTCGACGCCGAGCTCGCGGGCGCGCTCCTGCAATATGTTGAGCAGCTTCATGCGGCCGATGCCGCAGAAGCCGTGGCCGGTCGAGACGGTGCGCGTGCCGCGGTAGAAGACGGCGATGTCGTCCCAGTAGGCGAAGTGCCGGCGGATCTCGGCCGCGCTGGCCGGATCGTTGCCGGCGAGATTGTCGAGCGTCTCGTCGGACAGCACCACGCCCCAGCCGAAGGTGTCGTCCGGGCGGTTGCGCTCGTAGACGGTGACCTCGTGCGCAGCGTCGCGCAGCTTCATCGAGATGGCGAAATAGAGGCCGGCGGGGCCGCCGCCGAGAACCGCGACTTTCATGGGGCTTTCCTCACTCCGGCCATCAGGATCGCACCGGGGCCGGGATATTTCAAGCATGAAATTTCAAGGTTGAAGGATTTTTTCGGAGCGGCCCCTCAGGGCATATGCCAACCGGACCGCCACCGATCGGGCGTTGACACGAGCGACCGCGGGCGCGAAGTCATATCGAAAATTCTTTGATACGCAGGGATCCGATGCGCGCCGTCTTCGTCCAGCTCCAGTGCCAGCCCGGCAAGACCTACGAGGTCGCCGACACGCTCTTCGAGCGCGAGATCGTGTCGGAGCTGTATTCGACCAGCGGCGAATACGACCTGCTGATGAAGATCTACATCGAGGAAGAGGACGACATCGGCAAGTTCATCAACGACAACGTGGCCAACGTCCCCGGCATCGTGCGCTCGTTGACGACACTCACTTTCAAGGCGTTCTAGAGGCGGCGAGGAAGCCGGACTCCCTCGCCGAAAAGGCGCTGCTGCATCGTCACGGCGAATACGACCGGCCGGACAGGCGGCCGGCCTCAGCCGACGAAGGCGCGCTCGACGACGAACTGGCCGGGCTCGCTGACGGAGCCTTCTTCCAGCCCGGCCTTCTCGACCAGCGCCTTGACGTCCTTCAACATCTCCATCGAGCCGCAGATCATGACGCGGTCGACCGCGGGGTCGAACGGGGCGACGCCGAGGCCGGCGAACAGCGAACCGTCCTCGATGCGCGTGGTGATGCGGCCCGTCAGCGGCGAGACTTCGCGCGTCGTCGCCGCGACGTAGCGCAGGCGCTCCGTCGCCAGCTCGCCGATCAGCGGATCGTCCTTGAGCGCGGCGACGAGCTCGTTGCCGTAGGCCAGTTCGGCGACGCCGCGGCAGGTGTTGGTCAGCACGACCTCCTCGAACTTGTCGTAGGTCTCGGGGTCGCGGATCAGACTGGCGAAGGGGGCGATGCCGGTGCCGGTGGCGATCATCCACAGGCGTTTCGCCGGCGTCAGCGCATCGACCACCAGCGTGCCGGTCGACTTCTGCCGCATCAGCACCGTGTCGCCCGGCTTGATCTTCTGGAGATGCTGGGTCAGCGGGCCGTCCTGCACCTTGATCGAATAGAATTCCAGCTCCTCGTCCCAGGCGGGGCTGGCGATCGAATAGGCGCGGAACACCGGCTTGGCGGCATTCGGCAGGCCGATCATGACGAACTCGCCGGAGCGGAAGCGGAAGCTCTGCGGCCGGGTGATGCGGAAGGCAAACAGCCGGTCGGTGTAGTGCTTCACCGACACCACCTTCTCGGCATGGCAGCCGGCCGGAACCGGAAACTCGACCGGAACCGCATCCTCGATGGTCTGCACGGCGACGTTCTGCATTCTCGCTTCCTCAAAGGGATGGCCGCGCCAGCGGCGCGGAGGCCCGCAATGAAAAGCCCGCGTTCGGCGCGGGCGGGGCAGCTTGTCAGGTATTTTTATTAGTATACAAATGAATATCGCGTCAAGGCGAGGGGCTGGAGCGGCGTTCCAAAATCCAGCAATCTGAAGGGTTTGCATTCCGGATTCCGGCGATGGGCGAGCATGGTGCAGGAAGCCCGGAACGGCAAGGCGGCCGTGTGGTCGCGGGCATCGACGTCGGCGGCACCTTCACCGACCTGATCCTGATCGACGGGACGACCGGGCAGGTGCGGATCGCCAAGACCCCGACCACGGTCGACAACCAGGCCTTCGGCGTCGTCGCCGCGCTCGAGGCGACCGGCCAGCCGATCGCCGGCATCGACATGATCGTGCACGGCACGACCACCACCACCAACGCCGTACTGGAGCGGCGGCTGGCGCGGACGGGGCTGATCACCACCGCCGGCTTTCGCGACGTGCTGGAGCTCGGGCGGCGGACGCGGCCGCAGCCATACGGCATGACCGGCGTGTTCGTGCCGGTGATCCCGCGCGACCTCAGGCTCGAAGTGGCCGAGCGCATGGAAGCCTCGGGCCGCGTGCGCGTGCCGCTCGACGAGGACGGCGTGCGCGCGGCGGTACGCCGCCTTCTGGAAGCCGGTTGCGAATCGCTCGTCATCCATTTCCTGCATGCCTATGCCAACCCGGCGCATGAGCGCCGCGCGGCGGAAATCGCGGCGGAGCTGTGGCCCAACGACCACGTCACGACCGGGCATTCGCTGCTGTCGGAGGCACGCGAGTTCGAGCGCGGCGTGACGGCCGCCGTCAACGCCTCGGTACAGCCGATCCTGAAGCGCTATGTCGAGCGGCTGCGCGGCGAGCTTTCGGCACGCGGCTACCGGCGCGAGTTCCTCGTGATGAACGGCAATGGCGGCATGATCTCGGCCGCCAAGGTGACGCGCGAGGCGGCCAAGACGGTGATGTCCGGCCCCGCTTCAGGCGTGATGGCGGCGGCCTATACCGGGCGGCGCGCGTGGCACCCGAACCTCATCACCTACGACATGGGCGGCACCTCGACCGACGTCGCGCTGATCCGCGACGCGCAGCCGGCCGTCTCCAACGAGACCGAGATCGAATATGCGATGCCGATCCACGTGCCGATGGTCGACGTGCGCACGGTGGGGGCCGGCGGCGGCTCGATCGCTCGCGTCGACGAGGCGGGGCTGATCCGCGTCGGGCCGGAGAGCGCGGGCGCGGCGCCCGGCCCGATCTGCTACGGCCGCGGCGGCACAGAGCCGACGATCTCCGACGCCAACCTCGTGCTCGGGCGGCTCAACCCGGGGCGGCTGCTGTCGGTGGACAATCCCGTGACGCAAGACACTGTCCGCGCGGCTTTCGCCGACAGGATCGGCGCCCGCATCGGCATGGACGGCGTGGCGGCCGCCGGCGCGGTGCTCAGGCTCGCCAACCTCAAGATGGCCGGCGCGGTGCGCATGGTGTCCCTCGCCAAGGGGCACGACCCGCGCGACTTCGCGCTGTTCGCCTTCGGCGGGGCCGGGCCGCTGCACGCCTGCGCGCTGGCGCGCGAGCTCGGCATACCCAGGGTGCTGGTGCCGGCGCGGCCGGGCATCACCAACGCGCTCGGCTGCGTTGTGGCCGACCTGCGCCACGACTTCGTGCGCACCATCAACCGGCCGGTGGCCGATCTCGACATGGCGGCGGTGCACGCGATCCTGGCGGAGCAGAAGGCCGAAGGGCTGGCGCTGATCGGCGAAGAGGCGGTGGCGCCCGAGAGCGTGCGTTTCGCGCATTCGGCCGACATGCAGTTCGTCGGCCAGACGCATCTCGTCAACGTGCCGCTGCCAACGGCGGAACCCGACCGCGCGACGCTGCAGGCGCTGTTCGAGAAAGCCTATTTCGCCCGCTTCAAGGTGAAGCTGCCGGAGATCCGGGCCAGCCTCGTCAACCTCAACACCTCGGTGATCGGCACGCGGCCGGCGGTCGACCTCTCCGCCCTGATCGACCCGGCCGGGCGGGCGGGCTCGCTCGACGGGGCGCTCGTCGAGACGCGGCCGGTGTGGTTCGACGGCACATGGCACGAGACGCCGGTCTATGCACGCGAGAAGCTGCCGCTGGATGCGACGATCGCCGGCCCGGCGGTCCTCGAACAGCTCGACGCGACGACGGTGCTGGAGCCGGGCGATGTCGCGCGAGGGGACGCGGAGGGGAACCTGGTGGTGGAGGTGGGAAAACCATGACCCCCGACGCCATCACGCTCTCCGTCATCGAGGCGGGCCTGCAGCAGGTCTGCGACGAGATGGACCTCGCCTTCTCGCGGGCGGCCTTTTCGCCGGTGATCGCGGAAGCCAACGATCGGTCGGACGGCATCTACTCGGCCGACGACGGCTCGCTGATCGCGCAGGGGCTGGGCGGGCTGCCGGTGTTCGTCGGGGTGATGCAGTATTCGACCGGCAAGCTGATCGAGATGATCCGCGACGGCAAATGCCTGCCGCCGGAGCCGGGCGACGTCTACATCGTCAACGACCCCTATCTCGGCGGCACGCACCTGATGGACGTGCGCTTCGCGCGGCCGGTCTGGCGCGGCGGGCGCATCTGGTGCTGGCTCTCCAACACCGGCCACTGGCCCGACATCGGCGGCGCGGTGCCGGGCGGCTTCTCGGCCTCGGCGACCGCGGTCGAGCAGGAGGGCCTGCGCCTGCCGCCGGTGAAGCTGTTCAAGAAGGGGGCGATGGACCCCGAGATCTACGCCATCATCACCTCCAACATCCGCGTCGCCGACCAGCGCATCGGCGACATCCGCGCCCAGGCCGCCGCGCTCGAAGTGGGCGAGGAGCGGCTCTGCGCGCTGCTCGACCGCTATGGCGACGCGACGGTGGAGGCGGCGATCGCGGAGCTGCGCCGGCGCGCGGCCGAGCAGATGCGGGCGCGCATCGCGCCCATCCCGGACGGCACCTACCGCGGAAAGGCCTTCGTCGATTCCGACGGGGTGGTCGACGCGCCGCTGGAGATCGCGCTGGCGGTGGAAAAGCAGGGCGACCGGCTCAGCTTCGACTTTGCCGGCTCCAGCCCGCCCTGCGCCGGGCCGATGAACTCGGTGCTGGCGACGACGCTGTCGTCGGTCTACCTCGCCATGCGCCACATCTTCCCCGACGTGCCGCTGTCGGCCGGCGCCTTCGAGCCGCTGATCGTGAAGCGGCCGGAGGGCACCTTCCTCGACGCCGCCTATCCGCGCCCGGTGTCGGGCTGCGCGGCGGAAGTGTCGCAGCGCATCGCGGAAGCCGTGTTCGCCGCGCTCGTCGAGGCCGTGCCCGAGGCGGTGACGGCCGCGCCGGCCGGCACGTCCGGCAATTTCGGGCTTGGCGGCTTCGATCCCGAGCGCAGGCGCGGCTTCGTCATGTACCAGCTCTCCGGCGGCGGCTATGGCGGCAACGCGGGCCATGACGGGCTGACCAACGGCTGCTCGACCATCGGCATCTCGAAATCGCCGCCGGTCGAGATCATGGAGCAGAACTTTCCCGTGCTCTACCGCCGCTATGCGCTGCGCGAAGGCTCCGGCGGCGCGGGAAAACACCGCGGCGGCTTCGGGCTGGAATACGAGATCGAGCTCTTGCGTGGAGACGCACGCGCGTCCTTCGTCATGGACCATGGCCGCGTCGGCCCGCAGGGCGCGCTGGGCGGGGCGGACGGGGCGGTGAACACCGTCACCGTCTGGCGCGACGGCGAGGCGCACGTCCCGCCGCATCTGTCGAAGGAGCAGGACATCCCGATGAAGGCCTGCGACCGGGTGGAGGTCGGCACGCCGGGCGGCGGCGGCTATGGCGAACCGTTCGCGCGGGAGCCTGGAAAGGTCGCGGACGACGTGCGGCTCGGCTACTACACGCGCGAGGCGGCGCGGCGCCTGTTCGGGGTGGCGCTGGCGCAGGACGGCAGCGTGGACGCGGTCGCCACCGCGCGGCTGCGAGCCGGCCGACCCGGCGGCTGAACGCGGAACGGCGCGGAAATGGCCCGCGCCCTCCCTGTCGTTGCGAGACTACCAGCCGAACTGGAAGGTCGCGCCGGTGCCGCCATTGCCGTTCTGCTGGACATGGCCGTCGGTGTTCTTGCCGAACTGGAACAGGCCGTAGGCATTGCCGTTGCCGTTCTGCGCCAGCGTGCCGACATGGCCGTTGCCCTCCTGGTGGACGACGCCGAGATTGCCCGCGCCGTTCTGCGCCAGCCCGGCCATGTTGCCGAAGCCGTTCTGCCTGATGCCGCCGTTCCTGAAGCCGTTGGCGAGCGCGTACACGCCCAGCCCGACGCGCATGGCCTGCGCCTGGTCGGCATTGGCGGGGGCGAGGCTGATGGAGATCTGGCCGGCGGCGGCCGGAGCGGCGAGCGAAGCGGCGCCGACGAGGGCGGCAGCGGTCAGGGTGGCGAAGCGCGTGCGGGTCATTTTTCTCTCCTCTGGGTTCGGTTCGTGGCCGGGTTGCAGCCGATGGGGAGAGATTGCCGGAGCGCCGCTGAACCGGGCCGGAACCCGGCATTCAGAAATCGTTAATTCATCGAGGCGCGGCCGCGACATGCGAAAAGGCCCCGGTCGCCCGGAGCCTTTTTTCATGCAAACCGAAGCAGGTCAGAGCGCGCCGCCGACCTGTTCGGCGCAGCGGACGGCCGTGCCGCCGCTCGAAAGCTCCAGCCGCGCGTCGTAGACGCCGCCGGCGCCGAGCATCACCCGGCCGAGCTCGGCCGGCGCGCCGGGCGACACCGAGAAGGCGCCGCCCTGGCGGATGGTCGAGCCGCCCTGCCCGGCCACGCTCTGGATGGTGAAGCGGTAGGTGCCGCCGAGCGCGGCGTCGCTCTCGGCCACCGCCGCGAGCGAAACCATGCCGCCCGAGGCGGCCGCCCTGATCTCGCAGCGCAGGGGGCCGGCATTCATGCCGGCCGAAGCGAAAGCAGCGCCGGCGAGGGTGAAGCCGGCCGCGCCGAGCGCGACATATCTGCCGATCCTGAACATCGTCATTCTCCCTTGTCTGGAAGCCGCTGCCGGGAGGCGCCACGACGCGTCCCGGCCGGCGTCGTCATCGAAGGGCGCCCGTCACGGGCAGGTCTGGACGAAGGCCGCGACGTTGCCGCCGCCGGTCTGCCCGACGCTGGCGCTGCAGCCATGGCCGACCTGCACGCCGGCGGCGATGTTGCCGTTGCCGTCCTGCGTCAGGATGGCGTTGTGGCTGGAGCCGAACTGGCCGACGCCGGCTTGGTTGCCGTTGCCCTGCTGCCAGGTGTCGGCAGCGTTGTTGAAGCCGTCCTGGCCGATCGCGGCGGTGTTGTGGTTGCCGTACTGGCGGCTGACCGAGCTGTTCCAGACGCCGTTCTGGTAGACGCCGATCGAATTGTGGTGGCCGGACTGGACGCCGCCGGCGCTGTGGCCGAAGCCGAACTGGTCGATGAAGACGCTGTTGGCGAAGGCCGGCACGGAGACGGAGCCGACGAGGGCGGCCACGGCGGCGGCGATGATGAGCTTGCGGGTCATTTCAGTCTCTCCTCTGGGTTCTGCGGGGCGCTGGGGACGCCCTGTTGACGAGGAGAGTTCTAGGCAGCTGGTCTCGAACCCGGCCTGAACCGCACATTCAGAAAGCGTTCACCGTCGAAAATCGTGCGGGAGGTGGCGCGATGCCTCAGGTCAGCCGCGCCAGCAGCTTCAGCAGGGTCGCGGCCTCGCGCGGGTTGAGCGGCGCCAGCGTCTCGTCGCTGACGGCGCCGCCGAGCGGGAGCAGCGCCTCGACGGTGGCCCGGCCGGCCGCCGTGAGGCTGACGACGCGGCGGCGGCGGTCGGAGCCGTGGTTCGACAGCTCCACGAGGCCGCGCGCCTTCAGCCGGTCGATGACGCCCTTGATGGTGGCGGCGTCCATGGCGATCGACTGGCCGAGCTGGTTCTGCGAGGCCTGCCCGATCTCGGCCAGCCGGGCGAGCGCGGCGAATTGCGGCGGCGTCAGGTCGGGGATCGCCTTCGCAAAGATCGCCAGATGGCGCTGGTTGGCCTTGCGCAGCAGGTAGCCGACCTGCTCGTCGAGGCGGTAGCCGTCCGCTTCGCCCGCAACCAGCCGAAGTGCGCTATCGCGCGCGTTCATCGCAGCCCGTCCTCGCCCTTGACCTGCCAGGCCTCCAGCCCGCCCATGCGCGAATGCACGCGGCCGCCGATCGACATGGCGAGCACGAACAGGATCTCGTCCGGGCGCGGGCCGTCGTGGGCCGTCACGGTGATGGCGTCGAAATGGCTGCGCACATAGGCGGCGTTGGCGTGTCCGAGCGGCACGTCGAGGCTCGAACCGAAGGCGCCGACCTTCATCGCCGAGGGCACGATCGCCCTGGAAGCGCCCAGGCGCTCGCGCATCGCATAGCCGCCCGGCACGTGCCACAGCGCGCCGTGCTCGATCTCGCCGGCCGTGCCGACGATCGCGCCCTTGCCGTAGCCGTCGATGAAGTCGGCGTCGCCGCCGAGCGCGGCGATCAGCCGGCCGGTCAGCTCGCGGCCGAGCGGCTTCAGGTCCTCCATCGCCGGCTGGAGGTCCTGCGCATAGCCGCCGGCGAAGGGGTTCTTCACCAGCGCCATGGCGGCGGCGCGCAGCCGCGGCCGGTCGGGCGGCGTGCCGCCCTCGTGGCGGATCTCCTCGGTTACGACCATGATCTTGCGGATGGGGAATTCAGGCATGCAGCAATTCCTTCCTCGCCGGCTCCACCGGCAATTCTTCCATTCGGCCGCAAATCCGCACCTCGCCCCCGAGGAACAGTGCGGCGCCTTCAATCAGGCCGCAACGACGGAGGTCTTCTGCCACGGCGCGACCGGCCTCCAGTGCCCGCGCGACCTCCGCCGGCATCAAAGGCCCGACGTCGACCGTTACCAGCCGGTCGCCGAGATCGCTGTCGGGCGCCATCTCGTTAGCCGGCTTTCGCACGATGGCCGGATGGCCCGACAGGTCGACGGCGTTGGCGATGATGGTGGCGGCCGCGTCGGCCTCTGCGCCCGAGCGCGCCAGCACCGTCACGGCGTCGGCGATGCCGAGCGAGAAGGAGCGGCCGCGCCAGCCGGAGGTGGCGACGCCACGCACCGGCGAAGCGGCACCGATGGCGATCCGGTCGGAGAAGCCGTGGCCGGTGCCGGCAATCGCCAGCCGCATCGACCTGCCCGGCGCAAGGTGGATGGCGATGTCGCCGCCGTCATTGACATAGGCGCGGTCGAGGTCGCGGCCCGCGATCAGAGCCGCCAGCATCTCGTCGGCCACGCTGCCTGCGACGGCCGCCATCGGGGTGATGAAGGTTTCGGCCAGCGGCACGCAGGCCGCCTCCATGCGCCGCGCGGTCGGGCCGGCGAAAGCGCGGGGCCGCCCGGGCGCCGAGGGCCGCCGCAGCTCCGGCAGCTCGGCCACGAGCTCGTCGAGGATGGCGCGGAAGCGCGCCGCGGCCTGCGCGTAGGCGGTGCGGCGCTCTTCCCCCGCGCCGAACGCCTCGACGATCAGGTCGATCGGGCCGTGGTTCATGTGCAGCCGGCGGCCGTCCGGCAGCCAGGCAATCCGCGGCCCGTTCATTTCGGCCCCTGCCGCAACTGCGCCAGCGGCGGCCAGGGACTGCCGCGCGGGGCCGGGCTTTCGCGCCGGTCGTTGAAATATTCGCCGCCCTTGGCGAGCACATCGTCCACGCTGCGGATCTCGGCCTCGTAGCCGCCGAGCGCGACATAGTGCTCGCGGCGCATGGTGAACTCGATGGGGGCCACCAGCGCCGGCGTCGGAACATAGCCGAAGGCATTTTCCGGCAGGCGGGTGACGTCGACCATCAGCGTGATGCCGCCGCCCGGCCAGACGTAGGCCGGCGCGCCGCCGACCGTCACATAGGTCTGCAGCCGGTGGACGGAGCGCGTGAGGTTGACCGGGTTTTCCGTCACGCCGGCCCGCAGCGAGCCGCCCGCACCGCCCATGAACAGGACCGTGCACAAAGCCGGCTCACAATTGTCCTCGATCAGGGCGACCGACCTGCGCAGTCGTTCCGGAAACGGCTTCTCGACCGGACGCAGCGCCTCGTCCAGCTCGTAATAGGCGAACTGCTCGCCGGTAGTGGACACCATCAGCAGCGACAGGCCGGGGCGCGCTCCCTTCTTGGGGTTCCAATCGGCGAGGATGGCGCGCGGGTCGGTGAGCTGCGTGCCGCCCCAGCCGAGGCCGGGCTCGGACACCTTGAAATAGCGACCGGGCGTCGAGCGGCGGCCGACGATCTTTATCCCGGTGTCTTCCCAGCCGAGCACCTTGCCGGCCTGGTGCTCGGAGACGACGCCGGTGATGTGGTCGTCGACCACAACGACCTCGTCGACCAGCCCGCGCCATTGCGCCGCAAACATGCCGATGGTGGCCGAGCCGCAGCCGACGCGCATGCGGTGCTCGGCCTTGCCGTCGATGACCGGGGCCGCGCCCGCCTGCACCACCACGGTCGAGCCGCCGTCGATGGCGAGCTCCACCGGCTGGCGGTTCACCAGCGCCAGCAGCGTGTCGCAGGTGACGCGGCCCTCCGCCTTGGAGCCGCCGGTCAAATGCCGCACGCCGCCGAGCGACAGCATCTGCGAGCCGTATTCGCCGGTAGTGACGTGGCCGACCGGCTCGCCGGCGGCGCGCACGACCGCCGTCTCGTCGCCGATGTGGCGGTCGGTGTCGATCTTCACCTTCACGCCGCAATAGGAAAAGATGCCCTCGGTCACCACGGTGACGAGGTCGACGCCCTCGACCTGCTGGCTGACGATGAAGGGCGCCGGCTTGTAGTCGGGATAGGTGGTGCCTGCGCCAACGCCCGAGACGAAGCGGCGGCCGGTGTTGACCGGATTGCCGTCCCAGGCGTCGGCCTGCCCCTCCATGAAGGGAACGAGCGCCGCGCCCTGCTCTTCGGCATGGTGCAGGATGGCGAGCGGGTCGCAACGCACGATGCGGCCGCCGAAATTGCCGTAGCGGTCGCAGGCGCCGGTACGGCCTTCGGCGATGTAGCACATGACCGGGCAGGCGTCGCAGCGCAGTTTGTCCGCTGCCCGTTTCTCTCCCGGATCGTGCGTGTCGAAACGTTCGGCGAGGTCGTTCATCGGAGGAACCGCCTGAAAGATGTCGGCGCCCTACGTTGCCCCCCTCTGTCCTGCCGGACATCTCCCCCACAAGGGGGGAGATTGGACTTCCGCTTTGGTTTCGCCAATCGCTGAAGATTGGCGAAGTGATCGATGACAGCCGATCTCCCCACCTGTGGGGGAGATGTCCGGCAGGACAGAGGGGCGCGCGACAGAGCGCCTACCTCTCCGATAAGCCGAACCACGAGCCTCACCGTCCCGCCTCCCGGATCGCCGCGAGCACCCGGCTCGGCGTCGCCGGCAGGCGTGTCACCAGCGCGCCGGTGGCGTGGCGGATGGCGTTGAGGATGGCCGGCGCGGTCGGGATAAGCACGTGCTCGCCCAGCCCCTTGGCACCGAACGGCCCTTCCGGGTCCGGCACCTCGACGAGGATCGTCTCGATCTCCGGCACGTCGCCGATCGTGGGGATGAGGTAGTCGTGCAGGTTCTCGGTGCGGCCCGGCACGTATTCCTCCATCAGCGCCATGCCGAGGCCCTGCGCGATGCCACCCTCCACCTGGCCCTCGACCAGCAGCGGGTTGATGGCGCGGCCAACGTCGTGGGCGGCGGTGATGCGGATGAGCCTCACCGTGCCGAGCGTCCTGTCGACCTCGAGTTCGGCTACCTGCGCGCCCCAGCCATAAACGGCGTAGGGCCGGCCCTGCCCGTTCTCGTCGAGCGGCGCGGTCGGCGGATCGTAGGTCTCCTCCGCGCGGAAGACATAGCCCTCCTCGTCCGCCGGCAAGCTCGCGAGTTCGATCCGGCGCGACGCGGCGCCCTCGCGCACGACGATGCTCCCGCCGTCGAGCGACAGCTCCGCGCGCTCCGACACGTTGGCGAAGCGCAGGATCCTCTCGCGCAGCGCGCGGCCCGCCTTTTCGGCGGCCTTGCCGGAAATGTAGGTCTGGCGCGAGGCCGAGGTCTTGCCGGCGTCGGGCGTCAGCGCCGTATCGCCGCCGACGAAGCCGAAGGCCTCCAGCGGCAGGCCGAGGGCCTCGGCGCAGATCTGCGGGATCACCGTGTTGGAGCCCTGCCCGATGTCGACCGCGCCCTGGTGAAGGATCACGCGGCCATCCGCCGTGATGCCCAGCTTCATGGTCGAGGGGTTGGGGATGCCGGTATTGCCGCAGCCATACCAGCAGGAGGCGACGCCGACGCCGCGCCGCACGGTGCCGTTGCCCCTATTGAAGGCCTCCGCATCGACCAGTGCCTGCGCCCATCGCGGCTTCAGCGCCTCCAGGCAGTCGGCGATGCCGACGCCGGCCTCCATGACCTGGCCGCAGACGGTCGGCTGGCCGTTGCGCAGGGCGTTGCGGAGCCGGAACTCCAGCCGGTCGATGCCGAGCCGGCCGGCCAGCTCGTCGTAGAGCGTCTCCTGCATCACCGCCGCCTGCGGCACGCCGAAGCCGCGGAAGGCGCCGGAGATCGGGCCGTTGGTGTGGATGGCGCGCGCCTCGGCCCGGTAGGCCGGGGTGAAATAGGGGCCGCTGGCGTGCACCGGCACGCGCGAGGCGACCGTCGGCCCCCAGCTCGCATAGGCGCCGGTGTTGAAGTCGCCGTCGAACACCATGCCGGTGACGCGGCCATCGGCGTCGGCGCCGATCGTGGCCTGCATCCGCGCCGGATGGCGCTTGGTGGTGGAGGCCATCGATTCGGCGCGGGTATAGGCGAGCGCGGCCGGCCGGCCGGTCTTCAGCGCCACCAGCCCGATCAGCGGCTGCAGCGAGACGTCGAGCTTGGAGCCGAAGCCGCCGCCGGTGGCGGTCGGCACGATGCGCACTTTTTCCGGCGGCAGGCCGAGCACGGCGGCGGTGTCGTCTCGGTCCATCACCGGCGCCTGCGTGCAGGCCTTTATCGCCAGCGTGTCGCCATCCATGAAGGCGTGGCCGGCTTCCGGCTCGATATAGGCGTGCTCGACATGGGACGTCTCGATGGCGCCGGAGACCGTGACGGCGGAGGCCGTGAGCGCGGCTTCCGCATCGCCGCGCACCACGCGGCCGGCGACGAGGAGATTGCCGGGACGGGCCTCGTGCAGCGGCGGCGCGGCCTTGCCGGCCTCGCAGTCGAGCACATGCGGCAGCGGTTTCCATTCGACGGGGAAACCGGCCGGGTCTAGGGCCGCGATCGCGTCCGGCTCGCCGGCGACGAGCGCCACCGCCTCGCCGCGGAAGCGCGCGTGCGCTTGCGCCAGTGCCGGCTGGTCGGCGAAGGGCGGGATGACGCCGAAGCGGTTACGGCCGGGGATGTCGGCGGCGGTGTAGACGGCGACGAGGCCCGGGTGCGCCGCGACGAAGCCGGCGATGTCGCCGAAGGCGAACTCGGCATGCCAGTGCGGCGAGCGGATGACGAGGACCGACAGCGCCCCGGCCGGCCGCTCGTCGGCGCCGAACATCTCGGTGCCCAGCACCTTCGGCCGGCCGTCGAGGCGCGGGATGCGGGCGCCGACGATGCTGCGGAAAGCACCCCCCTCTGGCCTGTCAGAAGGGGGCGAATCGGCATTCGCATCCATCACCGCCGCGATGATCTTACGATAGCCCGTGCAGCGACACAGTACGCCGCCGAGGGCGTCCTGGACCTCGGCCTCGGTGGGGTGCGGGTTCGCTTCCAGCAGAGCGGTGCCGGCCATCAGCAGGCCGGGGGTGCAGATGCCGCACTGGGCGGCGCCGTGGCGCAGAAAGGCCTCCTGCAAGGCGGACAGCGCGCCGTTGGCCAGCCCCTCGACAGTGCGGATCTCGGCACCCGCCGCCTGCGCCACCGGCACGAGGCAGGCGCAGGCGGCCTGCCCGTCGACCAGCACGGTGCAGGCGCCGCAGTCGCCGGCGTCGCAGCCCACCTTGGTGCCGGTCAGGCCGAGCCGGTCGCGCAGCACCGACGACAGCCGCGCCATCGGCGGCGCCTCGACGGCGACGTCGGCGCCGTTGACGCGAAAGGCGATGGGCGACGGCGCGAGCCTCATGCCGCCGCCTCCTGCGCCTCGCCGCCCGCTGCCGCCCGCAGCGCCCGCGCGACGATCTCGCGCGCAGCTTCGACGCGGTAGGCGGCCGTGCCGCGCACGTCGTCGATGGGCGAGAGCGCCGCGAGATGGTGCGGCTCGACGATGTCGCCGAGAGATTCGTTAGCCGGCTTTCCGATCAGGCTCCGCTCGAGCGCGAGCAGGCGCCGCGCCACCGGCGAGCAGGCGCCGACGGCCACCGCCGCGGTTGCCACACGGCCGGCGCCGTCGACCGCGATCCGCGCGGCAGCCATGGCGATCGAGATGACGAGGTAGCGCCGCGCGCCGAGCTTGACGAAGGCCGAGCGGCCGCGCGCGGCCGCCTTCGGCACGCGGATCGCCGTCAGCAGCTCGTCGGCCGAGATCGCGGTGCGGCGGTTGCCGCGGATGAAGGCGGCGAGCGGCACCAGCCGGCGGCAGCCCTGCGAGCGCAGCTCAACTTCCGCGTCCAGCGCCAGAAGCGGCGGCACGCCGTCGGCGGCGGGCGAGGCGTTGCAGAGATTGCCGGCGATGGAAGCACGGTTCTGGATCTGCACGGAGCCGACCTCGCGGCCGGCCTGCCGCAGCGCGTCGAAGGCCGGCGGCAGCGCGGCGCGGACGATGTCGGCCCAGCGCGTCAGGCCGCCGATGACGTAGTGGCCGTCGATCTCCGAGATGCCGGCCAGCTCGTCGCGCAGCAGCGTGATGTCGAGCACGTCGTCCCTGAGCGGGGCCGCGCCCAGCGCCGGATAGAAGTCCGTGCCGCCCGCCAGCACCCGCCACCGGCTCCCGGCCAGCAGGCCGAGCGCCTCGTCGAGCGATCGCGGTCTCGCGTAGCGCGCCACAGTTCCCACTCCGGCCTTCTCGCACCCTGCCGAAGGGGTCGGATGCGGGGCCAAATTCATTTGTGTGCAAATGATACCAGCCGGCCGAGGCTTGTCAAAGCCGGCGATTCCGGCTCTGATTCCGGCGACTACGGAACCGGAGCGGAGAACGGGCTTGGCCGACGCGGCATTGATCGTCATCGACGTGCAGAACGACTTCTGTCCCGGAGGGCGGCTGGCAGTGGCCGGCGGCGACGAGATCGTGCCGCTGGTCAACCGGCTGATCGCGAAGGCCGGGCACGTCGTGCTGACGCAGGACTGGCACCCGGCCGGCCATTCGAGCTTCGCCTCCAGCCATCCGGGCAAGGAGCCGTTCTCCACGATCCAGATGCCTTACGGGCCGCAGACGCTGTGGCCGGACCATTGCGTGCAGGGCAGCGAGGGCGCCGCCTTCCATCCGGGCCTCGAATGGACGAAAGCTGAACTGGTCGTGCGCAAGGGGTTCCGCAAGGCGATCGACAGCTATTCGGCCTTCTTCGAGAACGATCACACGACGCCGACGGGGCTGGGCGGCTATCTGAGGGAACGCGGGATCGGCCGGCTGACGCTGGCGGGGCTGGCGACCGATTTCTGTGTCGCCTATTCGGCGCTCGACGCGGCGAAGCTGGGCTTCGAGGTGACGGTCGTCATGGACGCCTGCCGGGCGATCGATCTCGGCGGCTCGCTGGCGGCGATGACGGAGAAGATGAAGGACGCGGGGGTGAGGATCGCGTGAGGGCGGCCAGATCGCTGGCAACGCCCGAAAGCTACCGCTTCGTCATGCTCGGGCTTGTCCCGAGCATCTGCAACTCATTGATTTATTGAACAATTGCAGATCCTCGGCACAAGGCCGAGGATGACGGCAGAATGTGAGAATCAGGCCACGGCCCGCGCCAGCGCGCACTGGCTCCACAGGCCCGACAGCGCGCCGACGAGATTGTCGATGTCGGCGTCGGTGTGGAGCGGGGTCGGCGTGATGCGCAGGCGCTCGGTCTTGCGCGGCACGGTCGGGTAGTTGATCGGCTGCACGTAGATGCCGTGCTCGTCGAGCAGGATGTCCGAGATCCACTTGCACTTGGCGGCGTCGCCCACCATCACCGGCACGATGTGGCTCGGGTTCGGCATGTAGGGGATGCCGATCGCGTCGAGGCGGGCGCGCACCTTCGCGACGCGCTCGCGGTGGCGCATGCGCTCGATGTCGGAGGTCTTGAGGTGCCGGATCGAGGCGATGGCGCCGGCCGCCACCGCCGGCGGCAGCGCGGTGGTGAAGATGAAGCCGCTCGCATAGGAGCGGACGAAGTCGATCAGCCGGGCCGAGCCGGTGATGTAGCCGCCGATGACGCCGAAAGCCTTGCCGAGCGTGCCCTCGATGACGTCGATGCGGTCCATCAGGCCCTCGCGCTCGGCGATGCCGCCGCCGCGCGGGCCGTACATGCCGACCGCGTGGACCTCGTCCAGATAGGTGAGCGCGCCGTGCTTCTCGGCCACCTCGACGATCTCGCGGATCGGCGCGATGTCGCCGTCCATCGAATAGACGCTCTCGAAGGCGACGATCTTGGGCGTCGAGGCCGGCAGCGAGGCAAGCTGCCGGTCGAGGTCCTTCACGTCGTTGTGCTTCCAGATGCGCTTCTCGGCGCGCGAATGGCGCACGCCCTCGATCATCGAGGCATGATTCAAGGCGTCGGAGAAGATGACGACGCCGGGAATGCTGGCGCCGAGCGTGGACAGCGTCGTCCAGTTGGACACGTATCCCGAGGTGAAGATCAGCGCCGCTTCCTTGTGGTGCAGGTCGGCGAGTTCGCGCTCCAGCAGCACGTGATAGTGGTTGGTGCCGGAGATGTTGCGGGTGCCGCCGGCGCCGGCGCCGCACTTGTCGAGCGCCTCGTGCATGGCGGCGAGCACGGCCGGGTGCTGGCCCATGCCGAGATAGTCGTTCGAGCACCAGACGGTGACGTCGCGCGCCTGGTCGCCGACATAGCGGGCGGCCCGGGGGAAGGAACCGACGCGGCGCTCGAGCTCGGCGAACACGCGGTAACGGCCTTCCTCGTGAAGGCTGTCCAGCTTCGTGGCGAAAAAGGCTTCGAAGTCCATTCTTTGTATCATTCCCCCGCCATGGTGCGGCTTTCAAGCGTCGGTATGGGCGAGAATTGCCCATGGCGCAAGCAAAACGGCCGCCGCCCGGGTGCGGCCCATTGACCTCTCGCCGATGTCGGCTCAACCGGCAACGGACCGATCAGCGGCGCCGAAAAGCCCTCTCGTCCTTCTTCAATAGCACCATATGGTTACGGTTTGTTGATCTCGATCAACAGGCCACGCCGCGCGGCGCCTAGCGGGCGCGGGAAAACGCCAGCCACAGGCCGCCGCCGACGAGGAAGCCGCCGCTGAGGCGCGACAGAAGCCGCACGCGGCGCGCCGAGAGAAAGCGCCCGGCGCGGGCGGCCGCCAGCGCGTAGGCCGAATCGGAAAGCGCGGCGAAGGCGAGCGCGGTGAAGCCCATGATGAAGATCTGCGGCGCGTAGGGGCGGCCGTGGTCGAGGAACTGCGGGATGAAGGCGCCGAAGAAGAAGAGCGTCTTGGGGTTGCTCACGGCGACCAGCATGCCCTGCAGGAAGAAGCCGCCGCGCGGCGGCACCGGCGGCGCACTGTCGGCCGCCCTGCCGCCCGTCCTGATCATCTGGACGCCGATCCAGACCAGATAGGCGGCGCCGATGAAGCGCACCCATTCGAACCAGTGCCCCATCGCCCCGACCATGGAGCCCAGCCCGATGCCGACGATCGCGATCATCAGCGCGATGCCCACCTGCGTGCCGGCGACGTTGAGCAGCCCGGCGCGCACGCCGTGGCGCATGCTGGAGGCGATGATGAGGGTCACCGTCGGACCGGGCACCAGGATGATGACCAGGCAGGCGAGCGCGTAGGCGAGATAGACTTCCGGCGACATGACTGTTTTCTCCCGGCCGCATCTGGCGCCGCCGGAAAGAGGGCGTCAAGACGGCGCGGACCCCGGCGCCACGATCGCCGCGACCTCGGCGGCGAGCGGGATGGCCGGCTGGGCGCCGGGCTTCAGGCAGGCGAGCGAGCCGGCGACGCCGGCGCGGCGCACGGCGTCGGCCAGCGGCAGGCCGGCCTCCAGCCCCTGCGCGAGATAGCCGCAGAAGGTGTCGCCGGCGCCGACCGTGTCGACGGGCACGATCCTCATCGCCGGCACGTGGAAGAAATCGTCGGCGGAGGCGGCCAGAACGCCGTCGCCGCCGAGCGTGACGATGACGGTGCGGCCGGTGCGCGCGGCGAAGGCGCGCATGCGGGCCGCGCGGTCGGCGCCTTCGAGCATCATGGCGTCGGCGTAGTGGTCGAACTCGGTCTCGTTGGCGACGACGACATCGGCCTTGCCGACGATAGCGACGGTCTCCGGCCGGAACGGCGCGGTGTTGAGGATCGAGACGGCGCCGGCGCGGCGGGCCCGATCGAGCGCCAGCTCGACCGTGTCGAGCGGGATCTCGAACTGCAGCAGGACATGCTCGCCGCGGGCGAAGGCGAGCGCGTCGAGCGCAGCCGGCGTGACGGCACCGTTGGCGCCGGGCACCACGGCGATCATGTTCTCGCCGTCGCCGCCGACGAGGATGAGCGCGATGCCGGTGGCGTCGTCCGTCGTCGCGACCGGGCCGAGGTCGACGCCGGCCTGCCTGAGCAGCGCGGTCGCCTCGCCGGCGAAGGCGTCGCGGCCGACCGCGCCGACCATGCGCACGTCGGCCCCGGCGCGGCGCGTCGCTAGGGCCTGGTTGGCACCCTTGCCGCCCGGCGCGGTGGCGAAGCTCGCGCCCGGCACGGTCTCACCCGGCTCGGGCAGCCGCGCGACGCGGGCGGTGAGGTCGAGATTGATCGAGCCGACGACGGTTATCATGCGGTGCGGATGCTG
>JAFKJY010000135.1 GCA_017305835.1 Hyphomicrobiales bacterium | reverse complement strand
CGAGATAGGCGACGCCGCCGAAGCCGCCGGACTCCTCGTCCGCCGTGCCGGAGATCTCGATCGCGCCGGGATAGTCCGGGCAGGTCGCGATGAAGGCTTCCGCCGCGATGATCGAGGCGGCGAGCCCGCCCTTCATGTCGCAGGCGCCGCGGCCGTAGACGCGGCCGTCCCTGACCTCGCCGGCGAAGGGGTCGACCGTCCAGCCTTCACCCGCCTCGACCACGTCGATGTGGGAGTTGAAATGCACGGTGGGGCCGGGCGCGGACCCGTCGCGGCGGGCGACGACGTTGGTGCGCGGATACCTGTCGGAATCCCCCGGCGCGCCTTCGCCGCGGACGAACTGCACGGAAAAACCCTGCCGCTGCAGCCGGCGGCCTATATATTCGGCGCAGGGCGTGTAGGCCTCGCCGGGCGGATTGACCGTCGGAAAGCGGATCAGGTCGCTGGTCAGCGACACCAGCTCGTCGGTGCGTTCCTCGACGGCGCGGAAGAGACGGTCGTGCATGGCCCCATTGAGCAGCCGTGCCGGGCGGTTTGCAAGGCCCCGCCGGGCGCCAGCGCGGCCGCGCCGGTTGCGCCAGCCGGCATCACATTGCGGTGATTGCGCGAAACGGGGACAATTGAGGCAGCCGCATTCATTGCGTGTTCACAGTTGAAACTTTACGTTGTGACCCTAGGGCAAGTGCATCTGGGGTTTGGGCTTCATGAAGAAAGTAGTGCTCGTCGCTGCCGCGTTGCTCGCGTCGGCATTCAGCTTCAGCACCGAGGGCAGGGCCGACAGCCTCGTCGCCCGCATCAACGTCTCGGAGCAGACGATGCAGGTCATTCGCTACGGGCGGGTGCTCTATACATGGCGCGTCTCGACCGCGCGGCGCGGCTACGTCACGCCCGCCGGCTCGTGGCGGCCCAAGCGCATGCACCGCATGTGGTATTCGCGCAAGTACGACATGTCGCCGATGCCCTACGCGGTGTTCTACAATGGCGGCTACGCCGTGCACGGCACCAACGCCGTCGGCCGGCTCGGCACGCCCGCCTCGCATGGCTGCGTGCGGCTCGACACCAACAACGCGGCGAAGTTCTACGCGCTGGTGCAGGAGATCGGGCCGGGCAACACGCGCATCGTCGTGGAGCGCTGAAAGACCATTTGAAAATCCCGTGAGGCGGGCTGCAAACGGCGTCCGGCTGCGCTGGCGGAGCGTCAGTTAAAGCGGATGCGGCCGGCGACGCGCAGGGTCTCGCCGTCGCTCCGCACGATCACCGCCTCGGCCTCGCGGGCGCTCACGTTCAGCACCTTGAGGATCACGTCCTCGTTGACCACCAGAACGAGATTGTCGGCGCCGGCGTAGCCGAGGGCGAGCTTGCGCACCTCCTCGGCCCTGGCGTCGTTACCGGCCTCGTCGCCCGGCATGAAATCGAGCGCGTCGGCATGCTCGATCGGGATGCCCTCGAAGGCGAGCCGCGCGGTGTCGCGGCAGCGGCAATAGGCGCTCGTCAGCACCTTGCCGACCGGGGCCGCGCGTGCCGCGAACAGGGCGCCGAGCCGGCGCGCCTGGACGCCGCCGCGCTCGGTCAAATTCTGCTGGGTGGCGCAGTTCGACAGGTCGAGGCTGGCCGGGTCGACCGCGCTCGGCGTGTCCGCATGGCGCAGGAAGACGACGTGGCCGCCGGCGCGCAACAGTGCCCAGCCCGCTTCGGTGGCGAATGCGGGGCCACCCGCGAGCAGGACCAGACACAGCACGACGATACGCAGCATGGCGCCTCCCATGCGGTGCATATAGGGATTGCGGGGCGACCACAAACGCAAATGCCTGCGCCGCAGGTTGCGACGGCTCCCGCCATGGCCTAGGAGCGACCGGCTGGCCGGGGCAGGGAGCGGGACCATGGACGGATTTGCGGCAGGGACCGGACCGGGAAGAGGCGATTGCGCGCCGTCCGCGATGCGGGCGGGCTGATCCCGGCATGGCCGCGCTCGTCCTGACGATCGCCTATGTGTTCGGCCTCGTGGCGCTCGGCTTCGGGGCCGGCACGACGCGGCTGCTGAAGCCGGACGTCGGCGACGCGTTGACCGATTTCGTCAACGTGATCGCGCTGCCGGTGCTGATGTTCCGCACCATGACGAGCGCGGATTTCGGTGCCGCCGCGCCATGGTCGCTATGGTCGGCCTATTTCCTGTCCGCCGCGATCATCTGGGCGCTCGGGCAGCTCGTCACGTCGAAGGTGTTCCGGCGCGAGCGCAAGGCGGCGATCATCGGCGGGCTGACGGCGAGCTACTCGAACCTCGTGCTGCTCGGCCTGCCCTTCATCCAGAGCGCGTTCGGCCATGACGGCGTCTCGATCCTGTCGCTGATCCTCGCCGTGCACCTGCCGCTGATGCTCGGCGTCTCGGCGATCCAGTTCGCGCTGGCCGAGCGGGAGGAGGGCCAGCGCGTCGACGCGTGGCGCGAGGTCGCGAACTTCCTGAAGGCGCTCGCCGGCAACAAGCTGGTGATCGGCATCCTGGCCGGGCTCGCCTGGCGGCTTTCCGGCCTGCCGCTGCCGTCGCTCGTCGAGCGGATGGTCGACACGCTCGCCGCGACGGCCGGCCCGCTGGCGCTGTTCGGCATGGGGATGGGGCTGCTGCGCTTCGGCATCTCGGCCAATTTCATGCCGGCCCTGACGCTCGCCCTCATGAAGCTGTTCCTGATGCCGGCGCTGATGACCCTGGCGGTCATCCTGTTCGGGCTGCCGCCGCTCGCCGCCAAGGTGGCGCTGGTGAGCGCGGCGATGCCGGTGGGCGTCAACCCGTATCTGTTCGCGGTGAAGTTCGGCACCGGCCACGCGCTCTCGTCCAACGCGCTCACCCTCGGCACCGTGATGTCGGTCGTCAGCACCGGCATCTGGCTGGCCATCGCCACGGCTCTATTTGGCTGAGCCGGCATTCGGGTCATTGATCGCGGGCGGGTTTGGGGGATAGAGAACCCGCGCGGGCATGTCCGTGCGGCACGCCGCCGTCCGATCGAAATCAGGCCGCGCCGAGCGCGCCACAAAATGGAGGAAGCACCATGCTCCAGAAGACGAATCCGTTTTTGCGAGAGGGGAATCTGATTGGTGGGGATTGGGTTGGGGCCGATGGCGGTGCGACGCTGGATGTGGTGAACCCTGCTACGTGCAAGAAGCTGGGGACGGTGGCGAAGGCGGGGCGGGCGGAGACGAAGCGGGCGATCGAGGCCGCGCAGGCTGCGTTCGTGGAGTTCCGCAGGACCTCGGCGCTCGACCGCTCGAAGCTGCTGCGCAAGCTGCACGACGCGATCATGGACAACAGCCAGGCTCTGGCCGAGCTTTTGACGCTGGAGCAGGGCAAGTCGCTGGCCGAGGCGAA
>JAFKJY010000130.1 GCA_017305835.1 Hyphomicrobiales bacterium | reverse complement strand
CGTCCGCAAGGACCTGAACGAGCTGTGCGAGAAGGGGGTGCTGACCCGCATCCACGGCGGCGCCGTGATGCCCACCTCCACCCACAACGTCCAGTACGAGCAGCGGCGCCAGATCGCGGCCGGCGAGAAGCGGCTGATCGGCAAGGCCGCCGCCGACCTGATCCCCGACGACGCCTCGCTCTTCATCAACATCGGCACCACCACGGAGGCCGTCAGCGAGGCGCTGCTGGAGCGCAGCCACCTGATGGTCATCACCAACAACATCAACGTCGCCAACCGCATGCGGCCGTTCCCGCAATTCGAGGTGGTGATCGCCGGCGGCGTGGTGCGCGCCTCCGACGGCGGCATCATCGGCGAGGCGGCCGTCGACTTCATCCGCCAGTTCAAGGTCGACTTCGCGGTGATCGGCACGTCCGCGATCGACAGCGACGGCGCGCTGCTCGACTTCGACTTTCGCGAGGTCAAGGTCGCGCAGGCGATCATGGCCAATGCGCGCCATGTCATCCTGGTCGCCGACCGCACCAAGTTCGAGCGCACCGCGCCCGTACGCATCGGCCACATCTCGCAGGTCAACACCTTCGTCACCGACCGCTGCGACCCGGCTGCCATCCGCCGCATCTGCACCGACAACGAGGTCGCGCTGGTCGAGACCGGCCTGGCCGAATGAGGCATCGCGTCGCGCCTGCCGGATTGATGCGATCTTTCGTTTCCCTTTCGTTTGACATTCGTTTTCAGTCGAAATAGCGTTTCGGAGGGCTTCGGCGCGCAGACGGACGGGGCGGACGGATCCGGTGGCTGAAGGCAGTTCCTACGACATCCTGGTGATCGGCGGCGGCATCAACGGCTGCGGCATCGCGCGCGACGCGGCCGGCCGCGGCTACTCCGTTCTGCTGGCCGAGATGAACGACCTCGCGTCGGGCACGTCGTCGCAGTCGACCAAGCTGGTGCATGGCGGCCTGCGCTATCTGGAGCAGTATCGCTTCGGCCTCGTGCGCGAAGCGCTGATGGAGCGCGAGGTGCTGTGGGCGATGGCGCCGCACGTCATCTCGCCGCTGCGCCTCGTCCTGCCCCACCATCGCGGCATCCGCCCGGCCTGGCTGCTGCGGCTCGGCCTGTTCCTCTACGACCACATAGGCGGCCGCAGGCTGCTGCCGCCGACGAAGGTGCTGGACCTGCGCCGCGACGAGGCGGGCAGGCCGCTCAAGCCCGAATATGTGAAGGGCTTCGAGTTCTCCGACTGCTGGGCCAACGATGCCCGCCTCGTCGTGCTCAACGCTCGCTCGGCCGCCGACCTCGGCGCTGACATCCGCACGCGCTGCAAGGTCGTGGCTGCGGAACGCGGCGCGGCCGGATGGCGGGTGACGCTGGAGGACCAGCGGACCGGCGCGCGCGAGACGGTCGGCGCCCGCTTCCTCGTCAACGCCGCCGGCCCCTGGGTCGACCGCGTGCAGGCCGGCGCGCTCGGCCGGAAGGACGCCCACAACGTCCGGCTGGTGCAGGGCAGCCACATCGTCGTGCGCCGCAAATACGAGCACGACCGGGCCTATTTCTTCCAGAACGGCGACGGCCGCATCTTCTTCGCCATTCCCTACGAGAACGACTTCACGCTGATCGGCACCACCGACCGCGACTACGAGGGCGACCCGGCCGACGTCCGCATCACCCCCGGCGAGGTCGACTATCTGTGCGCCGGCGCCAGCGAGTATTTCCGCGACCCGGTGAAGCCGGCCGACGTGGTCTGGTCCTATTCGGGCGTGCGCCCGCTCTACGACGACGGCAGCTCGAAGGCGCAGGAGGCGACGCGCGACTACGTGCTGAAGCTCGACCATCCCGCCGGCGCGGCGCCGCTGCTCGAAATCTTCGGCGGCAAGATCACCACCTACCGCAGGCTGGCGGAGGAGGCGCTGGAGCGCATCGACGGCGCGCTCGGCGGCAGGCGCGGGCCTTGGACCGCGCGCGCGACGCTGCCGGGCGGCGACTTTCCACCGCAGGCCTTCGAGGCAGAGGTCGCGGCGCTCTCCCGCGACTATCCGTTCCTCGAACCTGCCCATGCGCGCCGGCTCGTGCGCCTCTACGGCACGCTGGCGCGCACGATCCTCGACGGCGCGCGCAGCACCGCCGACCTCGGCCGCTGCTTCGGCGCCGACCTCTACGAGGCCGAGGTCAACCACCTAGTGCGGCACGAATGGGCCGTGACGGCCGACGACATATTGTGGCGGCGGACCAAGCGCGGCCTCGTCCTGACGGGGGACGAGGCCGCCGGGCTCGCCGACTACCTGCGCGTGGAAGCAGCAGCGCCGCGCAGGGCGGCGGAGAGATAGCATCGGTTGCGCCCCGTGGCGGGGCGGTCGAGGATGGCACGGGCGGCCGGGACGGCGCCGCCCGCGTGGAGGGGAATGCATGAGCGGATATGTGCTTGCCATCGACCAGGGCACGACCTCGTCGCGCGCGATCGTCTTCGACCGGGCGATGCGGGTCGTGGCGGTGGCGCAGAAGGAGTTCGCGCAGCACTTCCCGGCTTCCGGCTGGGTCGAGCATGACGCCGAGGAGATCTGGACGAGCGTCGTCGGCGTCGTGCGCGCGGCGATCCGCAAGGCCGGCATCGAGGCCTCGGCCATCGCCGCGCTCGGCATCACCAACCAGCGCGAGACGGTCGTCGTCTGGGACCGGCAGACCGGCAAGCCGATCCACAACGCCATCGTCTGGCAGGACCGGCGCACGGCGCCGCTGTGCCAGCGGCTGAAGAAGCGGGGGCTGGAGCCGCTGTTCTCGCGCAGGACGGGCCTGCTGCTCGATCCCTACTTCTCCGGCACCAAGATCGCCTGGCTGCTCGCCAACGTGCCCGGCGCCCGCGCCAGGGCGCGCAGGGGCGAGCTTCTGGCCGGCACTATCGATTCCTTCCTGATCTGGCGGCTGACGGGCGGGCGCGTGCACGCCACCGACGCCACCAACGCCTCGCGCACGCTGGTCTACGACATCGTCCGCAACGCGTGGGACGACGAGCTGCTGGGCCTGCTCGGCATCCCGGCCGCGATGCTGCCGCGGGTAGCCGACAGCGCCGACGATTTCGGCGCGACCGAGCGCCGCCTGTTCGGCGCCGAGATCCCGATTCGCGGCGTAGCCGGCGACCAGCAGGCCGCGACCGTGGGGCAGGCCTGCTTCGCGCCGGGCTCCATCAAGTCGACCTACGGCACCGGCTGCTTCGCCGTGCTCAACACCGGCGACCGGCTGGTGCGCTCGAAGAACAAGCTGCTGTCGACCATCGCCTACCGGCTCGACGGCAAGACCACCTATGCGCTGGAAGGCTCGATCTTCGTTGCGGGCGCGGCTGTGCAATGGCTGCGCGACGGGCTGGGCGTCATCAGCAAGGCGGCCGAGACGGGCGATCTCGCCGCTCGCGCCGACCCGGCGCAGGAGGTCGTGCTGGTGCCGGCCTTCGTCGGGCTGGGCGCGCCGCACTGG
>JAFKJY010000096.1 GCA_017305835.1 Hyphomicrobiales bacterium | reverse complement strand
GACGAGGCGCACGGGCGCGGCGGTGGGGACGGGACGGCCCGCCTGGCGCAGCAGGTAGAGCGGCAGGCCGCCCCCGCCCGCCCGCCGGTGCAGGCGGCGGGTGGCGGTCAGGTCGAGCCTCGGTGCCGGCTCGCGCATTTCGAGGATCACCGCGCGCAGCGCGCCGAGCGCGGCCGCTTCCTCCGCCACCCACAGCGCATCCTCCAGCCGGCGCACCGCGCTCGTCAGCAGCGCCTCGGGCGCGACGCCGAAACGGGCCGCGAGCCCCGGCGCGTAGGGCACGCCCGCCTCGGAAAAAGCCTCGCCGGTCGCCACCCACAGCAGCGGGCCGACGGCCTCCCTGCGCGACAGCGCCACCAGCGCCAGCGCGAAGCCCGCCGCCGCGCCCGCGTCGCGCGTCTCGGCCGCATGCAGCTCGACCAGCCCGGCCGCCGGCAGCCCGCCGCCCAGCGCGGCGTCGAGCCGCGGCGCGCCGAGCGGCAGCACGTCCGGCGCCGCCGCGCCGTGACGGCGCACCACCAGCGTCTCCGCCAGCCGGCCCTCGACCCTCGCTATGTCGCGGCGCAGGGACGACAAGACGTCCCGCGCCGTGGCCTCCTGCGCCATGGCGTCGCTCCGAAACCGATATGTGTTCCTGTTATGTTCTTATCGATTCCAGAGCCACCCCGAAGAGTCAAGCGCCCTCGCGTGAGAATTTATTCCTTGGAACCGGGGCCCATGGGCCGGCCGTTTACCGATTTGAGCCGAAAACCCTCGAAACCGGGTGCCCGAGCGGCTATATGGCCCGGGAAAAGGAACGACGAATGGCCCGCCTCTACCAGACCCGCGCCTGGGAAGACCAGCTTTCCCCCTCCATGGACGAGATGGAGCTCCTGTCGCTGGAGGCCTATGCCAACCTGCCGGAGGAGTTCCGCCGGCTGACCGGCGAGATCGTCATCCAGATCGCCGAGTTCCCCACCGACGAGATCATGGACGACCTCGCGCTGGAGACGCCGTTCGACCTGCTCGGCCTGTTCGAGGGGCGCGGCATCGCCGAGCGCTGGAACCCGCAGACCGGCGAGGGGCCGAACCGCATCACGCTCTACCGCCGCGCCATCCTCGACTACTGGGCCGAGAACGAGGAGACGCTGGGCGACATCGTCACCCATGTGCTGATCCACGAGATCGGCCACCATTTCGGCCTGTCAGACGACGACATGGCCAATATCGAGGAGCGGGCCGACAATCCCGGCTCGTGAGCCGACCCGAAGCCGGCGCCTACTGCTCGCCGAGCTTCATGTCGGGCGAATAGTCCTTGCCCTCGACCTCCTTCACCACCGCCTGGCCGCAGCGCATCGTCTGCGTCGCCGCGTCGTAGGCATAGGTCGGCGAGCCGAACAGGTGCCAGCCCTTGTCGAGCGCCGCCGACACCTTGTGGCAGAAGCTGGAATCGTCCGGGCCGGTGAGGAAGCGGTAGAGCTGCATGGTCGTGTCCGTGCGGGTTCTGGTAGCAAGCCCATCTCTAAAGCATGTCGCCCGAAAGTGGGACCCGGTTTCGGGACAACGACATGCGTAAGAAACGAAGCGCGGGCCGGTCGCCGGCGGAAGCAACCCCGGCCGGCCGCGCCGCAATTGACTCTCGAACGAAACGGCGTAAATAGCTGCGCCATCTGCGGCGCGCCGGGCGAAAGGCCCGTTCCGCGTTCCGCATGGAGAGCTTCATGCGCGGCCTCGTCATCGCGTTCCTCGCCCTGAACTTCGCCGGCGCCCGCGCCGGGCGGGCCCGCGCGCGTCTCACCAAAGCCACGGCCAAAACCGCGACCAAAACGGTCTGAGTTTCCCTGGCCTGCTCGCCCTCTCCCCGGGTCCGGCCCGGGAGGGAACGGAAACCGCGCTCGGGACGCGGAGATTCCGGAAGCGAGCGGAGAGGAACTGGAGAACGGACAAGATGGGTTTCAAGATCGCAGTCGCCGGCGCCACGGGCAATGTCGGCCGGGAAATGCTCAACATCCTCGACGAGCGCGGCTTTCCGGCCGACGAGGTCGTGGCGCTCGCCTCGCGCCGCTCGGTCGGCACGGAGGTCTCCTACGGCGACCGCACGCTCAAGGTGAAGGCGCTCGACGGCTACGACTTCTCCGACACGGACATCTGCCTGATGTCGGCTGGCGGCAGCGTCTCCAAGGAATGGTCGCCGAAGATCGGCCGGCAGGGCTGCGTCGTCATCGACAACTCCTCGGCCTGGCGCTACGACGCCGACGTGCCGCTGATCGTGCCCGAGGTGAACCCGCAGGCGATCGACCAGTTCACCCGGCGCAACATCATCGCCAACCCGAACTGCTCCACCGCCCAGCTCCTCGTCGCGCTGAAGCCGCTGCATGACCGCGCCACCATCAAGCGCGTCGTCGTGGCCACCTACCAGTCGGTGTCGGGCGCCGGCAAGGAAGGCATGGACGAGCTGTTCACCCAGACCCGCGCCGTCTTCGTGGCCGATCCGGTCGAAGCCAAGAAGTTCACCAAGCGCATAGCCTTCAACGTCATCCCCCACATCGACGTCTTCATGGAGGACGGCTCCACCAAGGAAGAGTGGAAGATGGTGGCCGAGACCAAGAAGATGCTCGACCCGAAGATCAAGCTGACGGCCACCTGCGTGCGCGTGCCGGTCTTCATCGGCCATTCCGAGGCCGTCAACATCGAGTTCGAGAAGCCGCTCGACGCCGACGAAGCGCGCGAGATCCTGCGCGACGCCCCCGGCTGCCTCGTCGTCGACAAGCGCGAGAACGGCGGCTATATCACCCCGCTCGAATCGGCCGGCGAGGACGCCACCTACATCTCGCGCATCCGCGAGGACCCGACCGTCGAGAACGGCCTCAACATGTGGGTCGTCTCCGACAACCTGCGCAAGGGCGCCGCGCTCAACGCCGTGCAGATCGCCGAGCTGCTGGTCGCGCGCGGCCTGATCCAGCCGAAGCGCAAGGCCGCCTGACGGCGAGATCTCCGGACATGAAAAAACGGCCGCGGGTAACCGCGGCCGTTTCCTTTTGGTGCTCAGGTCCGCCTTCTTGCCGCTTTACTCGTTCGCGGCCGGGGCGGCGTTGTCCTGCGGGGCCGCGGCGGGCGCCTGCTGCTGCGGCTGCGCCGACGGCGCGGCCTGCTGCGGCTCGGCCGGAGCCGGGGTGGCGGGCTGCGGCGCGCTGGCGCCGTCGCCGGGCACGATCACGTTCTGCTGGCCGGTGCTCGCCGTCGGCGTGTCGTCGACGCCCGGGCCGCCCGAGAACGCGATGAAGCCGATGACCAGGAGCGCGGCCACGATCGCCGCCAGCGCCAGCCCGGCGCGGCTGCCGCCTTCGCGCACTTCGACGCGGTTGGCAACGCGGGGATCGGTGTAGCCGACACGCGGATCGGCGGCGGGATCGCGCGGATCCAGCGGATCGCGCCAGCGAGGATCGGTGTTCATGTGTTCGTCTCCCTTGGCTTGCAATTGGTGCGGGTCAACGGCACCGCCAAACGGGGAGTTCCGTCACAAACTGTATCGCTCGGTCACAGTCTGCCGTCTATTCGGCCGGCTCGACGGCGTAGCCCCGCTGCCGGAGCAGCGCGACGAGGCCCTGCTCGCCGGCCAGATGCAGCGCGCCGACGGCCATGAAGGCGCCGCCCTTGTCGAGGATCGGTCCGGCGGCTTCCGCCATCGTGCGGTTGCGCGCGTCGATCATCGCCTCCTGGAAGGCGGCGTAGCTCGTCTCCTCGCTCGCGCCGGCCGGCATCACCGCCTCGAAGAACGGCCAGAACAGGCCGGTATCGCCGCTCTTGTAGATGCGCACCATCGTCTCGTTCAGGTCGTCGATGCCGTCGCCGAGCTTGAGCGTGTCGACCAGGCCCTGCACGTGCAGGCCGATCGGCAGCGAAGCCATGGCCTCGAGCTGGTCGATCATCGTCTCCAGCCCCTCGACATTCTTGCCCGCCGCCTTCGCCTCCTCGGCGAGCTTGATGTCGAGCACCGGCGCGCCGGCCGCCTTGCGCGCCATCTCGCAGGCCGGCACGCCGACCAGCGAGGCGACCACCCACGGCTTCATCTTCTGCAGCGCGTCGAGCGTCAGCCCGCGCCGCGCAAGGCCCTCCTCCACCGCCGCGCGGTCGGCCTCGGGCAGGAGGCCGGAGAGCGTCGTGTCGTCGGTGAACATCATCAGCTCGGGATGGGCGGCGATCGCGCCGGCCATCTTTCCCTGGTCGAGCACGTCGGTCGTCTCGATCACCACCGTGCCGGCCGCCGCGTAGGCGGCCTGCGCCGCCGGGTCGAGCGCGGTCACGCGCGGGTCGCTGACATGCATGGTGCCGAGCAGGAAGGAGGGCTTCGTCCCCGCCGGCCCCTCGATCCGCCACAGGATCCCCTTGCCGTTGGGGATGGCATCGGCCTCGGCGCGCAGCCTGGCCATCTCGTCGGGCTTGTCCGCCGCCATCTCGGCGAGCAGATCCCGGCCGGTGCAGACCGGCAGGTCGTCCGCCCGCGCGTGCCGGGCGCCGGCCGCAAGGCCGATGAGCAACGCCAGCACGAACAGGATGTTGAGACCGGCGAGCAGCGACAGGGCGGCGCGCGCGGATCGGTCGGCGAGGGCACTCGTATGGGTCATGGCGGCGCAGGCTAGACGCCAAAGACGGCGAAAAGGTTAAGCGCGCGGATGCGCCGCCTCGTAGGCCTCGAGCAGCCTTGCGGCGTCGACGCCCGTGTAGATCTGCGTTGTCGACAGGCTGGAATGGCCGAGCAGCTCCTGGATGGCGCGCAGATCGCCGCCGCGGCCGAGCAGGTGGGTGGCGAAGGAGTGGCGCAGCGCATGCGGCGTCGCCGTGTCGGGCAGGCCGAGCGCGCCACGCAGCCGCCGCATGTCGCGCTGCAGCACGGCCGGCGCCAGAGGCCCGCCGCGCGCGCCGCGGAACAGCGGCCGGTCGACCGCCAGATGGTAGGGGCAGAGCCGGCGATAGGCGGCCACCGCCTCGAGCGCGGCCGGCAGCACCGGCACGATGCGCGTCTTGCCGCCCTTGCCGGTGACCCTGAGCACGCCGTCGCGCGGCGAGGCGAGCTCGCCGCCGCCGAGCCCCAGCGCCTCCGAGATGCGCAGCCCGCAGCCGTAGAGCAGCGTCAGCACCGCCGCGTTGCGCGCTGCGATCCACGGCTCCTCGACGAGCTGCTCCCCGGCCGCCACGACCCGGAGCGCATCCTGGGCGGCGAGCGGCTTGGGCAGCGATTTCGGCTGCCGCGGCGCCCGCAGCGCCGCAGCACCCGCGGCGTTCGCCAGCCCGCGCTTCTCCAGGAAGCGCAGCAGCGAGCGGATGCCGGCGAGCCCGCGGCCGAGCGTGCGCGCGCCGGCGCCGCCATTGCGGCGATGGGCGAGGAAGGAGCGCAGGTCGGCCGGCCGCAGCGCCGCGATGTCGGAAATGCCGGGCGCGCCGCCGCAATGGCCGGTCAGGAACTGCAGGAACTGCCGCGTGTCGCGCTCGTAGGCCTCGACGGTGAGGCCCGCCAGCCGCCGCTCGCGGGCGAGCGAGGCGAGCCACTCGGCGCGCGCGGCGGCGAGGTCGGGACGGGCGGAGACGAGGAATTCCTGGCTCATGCGCGGTCGTCTGATTCGCGATGATGGGATATTCACCGGCTTCGGGTTATCATTGCATGAAGGCATTCCAGCGGATGAAGGGCATGAGCAAGCCGACGAGACCGATCCAGATGGCCGTCATCGGCGCCGCGCACGGCCTCAAGGGCGAGGTGCGCGTCAAGGCCCACACCGGCGAGCCGATGGCGCTCGCCGATTACGGGCCGCTGCACGACGCCGACGGCAACCGCTTCGACGTGGTCGACATCCGCCCGGCCGGCAACATGGTGGTGGTGCGCTTCCGCCAGGTGTCGAACCGCACGGCCGCCGAAGCGCTCAACGGCAGGGCGCTCTTCGTCGACCGCTCGGTGCTGCCGGACGACCTGTCCGAGGAGGAGTTCTACCACGCCGACCTGATCGACCTGCCGGTGCGCGACGAGGAGGGCGTGCTCGTCGGCCATGTCTCGGCCTTCCACGATTTCGGCGGCGGCGACATCATGGAGGTCGCGCTCGGCAGCGGCCGCACCGTGCTCGTGCCGTTCAGCCGCGCCGCAGTACCCCGGATCGACCTGGGCAAGGGCGAGGTCGGCATCGACCGCCGCGCCGCCGGCCTGCTCGACGAGGACGGCGGGGGCGCGGGCGGCGGAGCGGGCGCCGGGCATGGCGGCTTCAACCCCGGCCGGCGGCCGCGCGGACCGAAGGATGCCGGGGGCAATCGTTGACCTTCCGCGCCACGGTGCTGACGCTCTATCCCGAGATGTTTCCGGGCTCGCTCGGCCATTCGCTGGCCGGTAAGGCAATGGAAGCCGGAACGTGGTCGCTGGAAGCCGTGCAGATCCGCGACTTCGCCACCGACCGCCACCGCACGGTGGACGACACGCCGGCCGGCGGCGGGGCCGGCATGGTCATGCGCGCCGACGTTCTGGCAAGGGCGCTCGACGCCGCTTCACCGCCCGGCGATGCCCGTCCGCGCCTGCTGATGAGCCCGCGCGGAAAGCCGCTCACCCAGGCGCGCGTGCGCGCGCTCGCCGCCGGCCCCGGCGCCGTCATCCTGTGCGGCCGCTTCGAGGGCATCGACCAGCGGCTGATCGACGCGCGGGAGCTGGAGGAGGTCTCGATCGGCGACTTCATCCTGTCGGGCGGGGAGCCGGCCGCGATCGTCCTGCTCGACGCGGTGGTCCGCCTGCTGCCCGGCGTCATGGGCAACGAGGCGTCGGGATCGGAGGAGAGTTTCGAGGGCGGCCTGCTGGAGCACCCGCATTACACGCGGCCGGCCGAGTTCGAGGGCCGCGCCATTCCCGAGGTGCTGACCTCGGGCAACCATGCGAAGATCGCCAGATGGCGCCACGAGCAGGCCGAGGCGCTGACCGCTCAGCGCCGTCCCGACCTTCTCGCCGCCGCTCAGCGCCAGAAATAATAGACGGCGAGCAGCAGGCCGACGGCGATCACCACCCAGCGCATGTATTTCTGCGGCACGCGGCGGGCGACCCACACACCCGACCAGCCGCCGAGCGCCACGCCGGGGATCATCACGATCGCCTGCGGCCAAGCGACCACGCCGCCCCACACGAAGACGACGATCGCCACCGCAGCGATCACGGTGGCCAGCATGTTCTTCAGCGCATTGAGCCGGTGGTAGTCGCCGTTCTGCGACAGGCCGAGCGTGGCGAGCATCATCACCCCCATGCCGGCGCCGAAGAAGCCGCCATAGACGGCCGTGACCGCCTGCATCAGGAACCCGAACACGCCGCCCACCGCCGCCTCCTGGCCCGGCTTGGGCTTCGGCTTGAGATAGGGCCCGGCGGCGAACAGCGCGGTCGCCGCGAGCAGCAGCCACGGCACCAGCGAGCGGAACTGCGGGTTGTCGAGCTGCAGCAGGATCCAGGCGCCGAGCAGCGAGCCGATGACCGAGGCGACCGCCAGCGCGATCGCGCCGCGCCAGAACGCCTTGAAATCGTTCCAGTAGGCGAGGGTGGAGGTGATGTAGCCGGGAAACTGGGTGATCGACGACGTCGCATTGGCCACCACCGGCGGGATGCCGACCAGCGTCAGCGCCCCGAACGACAGGAAGGTGCCGCCGCCGGCGACGGCGTTGATCATGCCGGTGAGCACGCCGGACAGGAACAGCAGGATGGCTTCGATGACGGTCATGATCCCCTCGCGAACGGTCGGTGGCGGTGTAGGCAGGCTTGCCGCGCGCCGCAAGCACTAATGGCCTCGGGGAGAGCCGGCGGCCGAATTTCTGCGCGCGGACAGGTGACAAGGGCGCGAAATCCCTGTATGTCGCCGCCCGAACCGGGAGTCTCCCGGAACCGTCAACGAAGCACGGTGGATTCGCCCCTGCCTTCTCGGTCCCCGCGACCGGGCGGCATAGCCGAGCGGCACAGGCTGCGCGGCGAGCGTCGGGCGCTCTGGCTGTCGAAACAACAAGAAGTGGAAACCGCGATGGACATCATCCGTCAGCTCGAGGCCGAGCAGGCCGCCAAGATCGAAGCCAAGCGCAAGCTTCCCGAGTTCCAGCCCGGCGACACCGTGCGCGTCAACGTGCGCGTCACCGAAGGCACCCGCACCCGCGTCCAGGCCTATGAGGGCGTCGTCATCGCCCGCTCCGGCTCCGGCTTCCAGGAGAACTTCACGGTCCGCAAGATCTCCTACGGCGAGGGCGTCGAGCGTGTCTTCCCGGTCTATTCGCCGCTGGTCGAGTCGGTCGAGATGGTGCGCCGCGGCAAGGTCCGCCGCGCCAAGCTCTATTACCTGCGCGACCGCCGCGGCAAGTCGGCCCGCATCACCGAGAACACCGGCGTGCGCGCCCGCAAGCTGAACGAGGACGAGCGCCAAGCCATGCTGGCCGAGCGCGCCCGCCTCGAGGCCGAGAAGGTCGCCGCCGCCGAGGCGCTGGCCGCCGAGAAGGCCGCGCAGGAAGCCGCCGAGAAGGCAGCCCAGTAGCATTTTCGCCCGTCCCTCGGGACGCGGCACCGAGGATCGGAAGGGGCGCGGCCGACGCGCCCCTTTTTCGTTGGCACCTCCGTCCCGCGCCGCATTGCGCGCGCTTACCCGATCTCCACCATTGTCCGGCATGCTTCTTGCTGCGTGGGATGCAGCGGGCGCTCGGCTCGTTCGCAGGGGAGACGACGGATGGAATTTCGCAGGGACATCAACGGTCTGCGCGCCGTCGCGGTGCTGCTCGTCCTGCTGTTCCATTTCGGCACGCCCGGCTTCTCCGCCGGCTTCGTCGGCGTCGACGTGTTCTTCGTCATCTCCGGCTTCCTGATGACCGGCATCGTCCTGCGCGGGCTGGAGGGCGGAACCTTTTCGATCCCCGGCTTCTACCGCGCCCGCCTCGTCAGGCTCTATCCGGCGCTGCTCGCCGTCACCGCGGCCACCCTGCTCTTCGGCCTCGCCTTCATCGAACCGGCGACGCTGGAGACGATGGCGCGCCACGGCATCGCCGCCCTGCTGTTCGTCTCCAACGTCGTCTTCTGGCAGGAGGCCGGCTATTTCGGCGCGCCGCCGGACACGATGTGGTTCCTCCACACCTGGTCGCTCTCGGTCGAGTGGCAGTTCTACATCGTCTACCCGCTCGTCATGGCGCTGGCCTTCCGGCTGCTGCGCAACCGCGCCCGGCTGTTTGCCCTGCTGCTCGCCGGCTTCGTCCTGTCGCTGGCGGCTTCCGCGCTGGCGGGCGAGCTGTTTCCCAACGAGCGCCTCGTCTCGGCCGACTTCTACCTGCTGCCCACCCGCGCCTGGGAAATGCTGGCGGGCGGGCTCGTCGTCCTCTCGCCGTGGCAGGCCGCCGCGCGCGGCCCGCGCTTCCGGGCCGCTCTCGAGATCGCCGGCCTCGCCATGATCGGCCTCGCGCTGCCGCTGTTTTCCGAGGAGACGCCGTGGCCGTCCTGGCAGGCGCTGCTGCCCGTCGCCGGCGCGATCCTCGTGCTGGCGGCCGACGCGCCGCGCTCCCTGCTCGCCTCGGCCCCGCTGCAATGGATCGGCGCCGCCTCCTATTCGACCTATCTGTGGCACTGGCCGATCGTCGCGACGATCACCTATTTCGGCTTCGCCGCACCGGGCCTCGCCCCTGCCGCGCTGGCGCTGTCGCTGCTTGCCGGTTGGGCCTCCTATCGGCTGATCGAGCAGCCCTGCCGCCGCTTCCTCAAGCCGGCCGGCCCGGCCGTGCGCTATCCCGGCCTGCCGCGCATGGGCGCGCTCGCGGCCTCGCTGACGGTGGTGCTGTTCGCCGGCGGCGCGGTAGTGGCCGGGCACGGCCTGCCGCAGCGCAGCGGCGACGTCGCCGCCGTCTACGACGCCACCCTGGCGGCCGCGGCCGACTACGGTTTTCCGCTCGGCCAGTGCGGCGGAACCTCCACCTTCGGCACCCGCCTGCGCCCCTGCGAGGTGGGCAGCTCGTCGCATGGCGACGACGTTCTGGTGATCGGCGATTCCTTTGCCGAGATCTGGTTCGCCCGCGCCCGCGAGATCGAGCGGCGGCTGACCGGCAACGCCGTCGTCTTCGTCACCAAGGGCGGCTGCCCGCCGATCGCCGACATGGAGCGCGCCGGCCCCGGCTTCGGCTGCCGCGCCTTCCACCGCATGGCCATGGAGCAGGCCCGCGGCGAGCGCTTCGGCACCGTCATCCTGGCCGGCATGTGGGCCTCCTATTTCGGCAGGGAGCACGCCAACACGACGATCTGCGAGGCCGGCGCTCCCTGCCGCCCGACCGGCACCGAGGCGGGCCTGGCTGCCGCGATCCGCAGCCTCGCCGCCGAGATCGACGGGCTGAAGGCGCTCGGCAAGGACGTCGTCGTGCTCACCACCAGCCCCTATCCCGGCTTCGACGTCCCGGCCGAGCTGCGCAAGCGCGCCTTCGCCGGCAGGACCCCGCCGGCCGACTGGAGCTTCGACTTCGCCGCCGTCACCGCGCGCGCCCAGCCCGTCGACGCCGCGCTCGCCTCGCTCGCCGACCACGGCGCCCGCGTGATCGACCTCGCCGGCCTGCTGTGCCGGGAGATGGTCTGCCCGGCCACGCAGGGCATGGTCCCGCTCTACACCGACGCCGATCATCTGCGCTCGAGCTACACCGCGCTCGCCGGCGACTTCCTCGACCCGTTCCTGCACCCGCGCTTCGTCACCGGCAGCACGCGGGACGAGGCCGGCGGCGCAGACGCCGCGCCCGCGCTCTGATTGCCGCCGGTCCAAAAGCTTGGTATGAGCCGCGGCATGGAAGAGCTTTTCGGCAATCCGAGCTACAAGCGCTTCGTGCTGCAGGACCGCAAGCGCCTGCCGGCCCGCTTCTTCGCGCGCGTCTCGGGCGCCCTGCTCGCCCGGCTCGGCTGATCGGCCGCCAATGCCGGCCCCGCGCCGGCTCGCCAGCCCGTTTCACTCACGAAAGCCAGACCCCATGAACGCTCCGCGTACGCTCTATGACAAGATCTTCGACGACCACGTCGTCGACCGCCAGGACGACGGCACCTGCCTGCTCTACATCGACCGCCACCTCGTCCACGAGGTGACCAGCCCGCAGGCCTTCGAGGGCTTGCGCATGGCCGGCAGAAAGGTCCGCCATCCGGAGAAGACCCTCGCCGTGGTCGACCACAACGTTCCGACCTCGCCCGACCGGGTGAACGGCATCAAGAACGAGGAAAGCCGCATCCAGGTCGAAGCGCTGGCGAAGAACGCCGCCGACTTCGGCGTCGAATACTATTCCGAGAAGGATCGCCGCCAGGGCATCGTCCATATCATCGGCCCCGAGCAGGGCTTCACCCTGCCCGGCATGACGATCGTCTGCGGCGACAGCCACACCTCCACGCATGGCGCCTTCGGCGCGCTGGCGCACGGCATCGGCACCTCCGAGGTCGAGCATGTGCTGGCGACGCAGACGCTGATCCAGCGCAAGGCCAAGAACATGCTGGTGCGCGTCGACGGCCAGCTTCCGGCCGGCGTCACCGCCAAGGACATCATCCTCGCCATCATCGGCGAGATCGGCACCGCCGGCGGCACCGGCTACGTCATCGAATATGCCGGCGAGGCGATCCGCTCGCTGTCGATGGAAGGCCGCATGACGGTCTGCAACATGTCGATCGAGGGCGGGGCGCGGGCCGGCCTGATCGCGCCCGACGAGACCACCTTCGCCTATGTGAAGGACAAGCCGCGCGCGCCGCAGGGCAAGGCCTGGGACATGGCGCTCGACTACTGGCGGACGCTGAAGACCGACGAGGGCGCGCATTTCGACAAGGTCGTCGTGCTCGACGCCGCCAACCTGCCGCCGATCGTCACCTGGGGCTCCTCGCCCGAGGACGTCGCCGCCGTCACCGGCGTGGTGCCGGACCCGGACGAGATCGCCGACGAGAACAAGCGCAACTCCAAGAAGCGCGCGCTCGAATATATGGGCCTGACGCCGGGCACCAAGATGACCGACATCACGGTCGACCGCGTCTTCATCGGCTCCTGCACCAACGGCCGCATCGAGGACCTGCGCGCCGTCGCCAGGGTGGTCGAGGGCAGGACGGTCAACCCGCGCGTCGACGCCATGATCGTGCCGGGCTCCGGCCTCGTGAAGGCGCAGGCCGAGGCCGAGGGGCTGGACAGGATCTTCGTCGCCGCCGGCTTCGACTGGCGCGAGCCGGGCTGCTCGATGTGCCTGGCCATGAACGACGACCGGCTGAAGCCGCAGGAGCGCTGCGCCTCCACCTCGAACCGTAATTTCGAGGGCCGCCAGGGCTTCAAGGGCCGCACTCACCTCGTGTCGCCCGCGATGGCCGCGGCCGCCGCGATCGCCGGCCATTTCGTCGACATCCGCGAGTGGCTCTAGCGACCGGGCTCTTCCCGAACGCCATCGCTGTCCGCTGCTGCCCGTCCCGATTTGGGGCGGGCATTTTTTCACCGGCTCACCCGCTCTCGCAGCGAGCATGTCCGGACGCGATGAATCTCACCGGGTCGACGCCGGTCCCTAAAGGAGCGCGCGCTGCCGGGCATCGGTTATATTCCCATAAGATATTGATTACATTATAGAATATATCCTCCCAGTGCATCGATCCGGCTGCGCAACCGCAACCTACCGGGGGTTGCGTCTTAACCGCTTGTTCGTGCTTGGCCGATAGAGTCCGCCACGTGGTGTTTCGGGGCGGAACGGCGACGTGGACAAGGGAGACTTCATTGCGCTGATCAACCCCGCGATGGCGCTGATCTTCGCGGCCGCTTTCGCCGTGCTCTGGCATGCCCAGCGCCAACGCCGCTACATCCTGCGTCTGGCGGGCGGATACCTCGCCTTCGCCGCCGCCTTCCTGCTCCAGTATTTCTCGCCGATCGGCGACACCGCCTCGCGGCTGATGTCCAACGGCCTGTTCGTGCTCGCCGCGATCGCCATCTCGACCGGCGCGCTCGAGCGCTACAGCCGCGTGCCGCCGATGCGTCCGATCGTGTTCGTCGCCGCGACGGGCTTCGCCGCCTTCTCCTGGTTCTTCTTCGTCCAGCCCGACATCACCTGGCGCATCTATCTGATGAACTTCACGCTCGGCACGATCGCGCTGCTGTTCGCGACGGAGCTGCGCAAGGTCCCCGACAAGAAGCCGATCGACTGGCTGCTCCTCGCCGTCATGCTGTTCTCCGGGCTGTCCTTCTTTCCTCGCCCGATCGTGGCGATATGGCTGGAAGGACCCTATGCCACGCTCGACGACTTCAACAGCTCGCTCTACTGGATCACCCTCGTCTTCACCGGCTCGCTGTTCCTGCTGCTGTTCGCGATGACGATCATCACGGCCATCGTCCTCGACGTGATGGAAGAGCTGCGGCAGAAGTCCGAGACCGACCTGCTGTCCGGCCTGCTCAACCGGCGCGGCTTCGAGGCCGGCCTGCACACCGCCTTCGCCGCGCGGACGCCGGGCACGCCGGCCGCCCTGATCATCTGCGACATCGACCGCTTCAAGTCGATCAACGACCGCTACGGCCATGCCGTCGGCGACCGGGTGATCCGGCATTTCGCCGATTGCCTGACCGGCGCCACCGAAGGGCAGCATGCCGTCGGCCGCATCGGCGGCGAGGAATTCGCGCTGCTGCTGGAGAATGCCGACGCGGTGACGGCGCGCCTGCTCGCCGAGGGCATCCGCATCGCGTTCTCGACCACCACCGCGCTCGGCCTGCCGAACGGCATGCAGGTCACCGCGAGCTTCGGCATCGCCGAGGTCACGACCGACGAGACGATCGACGACCTGTTCAGGCGCGCCGACCAGGCGCTCTATCTGGCCAAGAATTCGGGACGCGACTGCGTGCGCGTCGCCCCATGCCCGGCGCGCCGGGCCGCGAGCTGACAGGAGCCGCTCGCCGAAGCCTTACGCGTGGGTTCAGTTGCCGTTGAGCCTGCGGCAGAGATCGTCGAGCTGCTCCAGCGTCTTGTAGACGATGCGCACCTCGCCGCCCTTGGCGCGGTGGCTGACCGCCACCTTGAGGCCGGTCGCGTCGGACAGCAGCTTTTCCAGCGCCGCCGTGTCGGCATCCTTCGGCCGGCTCGCGGCCGGCTCGCGGCCGGCCCTGGCCGCGCCGGCCGGCATCTGCGCCAGCGCCTCGGCCTGGCGAACCGACAGGCCCTCCTCGACGATGCGATGGGCGAGCCCCGCCGGGTCCGGGCTGGTCACCAGCGTGCGGGCGTGTCCCGCCGACAGCGTGCCGTCGACCAGCATGTCACGGATCACCGGCGGCAGCTTGAGCAACCGCAGCGTGTTGGCCACGTGGCTGCGGCTCTTGCCGATCACCTGCGCCAGGTCGGCCTGCGTGTATTCGTGCTCGTCGATGAGCTGCTGGTAGCCGGCCGCCTCCTCGATCGGGTTGAGGTCGGCGCGCTGCACGTTCTCGATGATGGCGAGCTCGAGCGCCGTGCGGTCGGTCACGTCGCGCACGATCACCGGAATGTCGGTCAGGCCGGCGCGCTGCGCCGCCCGCCAGCGCCGCTCGCCGGCGATGATCTCGTACTGGTCCTTTTCCTTGCCGGGGCGCACGACGACCGGCTGCACGATGCCGTGCTCGCGGATCGACTGCGCGAGATCGGCGAGGTCGGCGTCGGCGAAGCTGCGGCGCGGATTGCGCGGGTTGGGCACGATGAAGGCGATCGGCAGCCGGCCCTCGGCGGCTGGCGCGCGGGCCGGCTCCGCCGGCTTGTCCATCTCGCCGATCAGCGCGGCGAGCCCGCGGCCCAGGCGTTTCTTGGAGAGATCGTCGCTCATCGCGGTTCCAGTCGTGATGCGGGATCGTTACGCATGCGAATCGGCTCAGGCGGCGCGCAACTGGCGCTCGCGGCGGATCACCTCCGAGGCGAGCTGCAGATAGGCCTGGCTGCCGGCGCATTTGAGGTCGTAGAGGATCGCCGGCTTGCCGTGCGACGGCGCCTCCGAGACGCGCACGTTGCGCGGGATGATCGTCTGGTAGACCTTGTCGCCCATGTGCGAGCGGACGTCGTCGACGACCTGGTTGGCAAGGTTGTTGCGACCGTCGAACATGGTCATGACGATCCCCTGGATCGTCAGTTGCGGATTGATCGAGGCGCGCACCCGCTCCACCGTCGACAGGAGCTGGCTCAGGCCTTCCAGCGCGAAGAACTCGCACTGCAGCGGCACCAGCACCGAATCGGCGGCCGCCATCGCATTCAGCGTCAACAGGTTGAGCGACGGCGGGCAGTCGATAAGAACATAAGTGAAATCAATGGGTTGGCTTGCCTCACGCAGCGCCTTGCGCAGCTTCAGCACGCGGTCCTGCGCCGCCGCGATCTCCATCTCCACGCCGAGCAGGTCCATCGTCGAGGCGATGATCGACAGGCCGGGCACGGCGGTCGGGATCGCCGCGCGGGCGACGTCGGCCTCGCCGACCATGAGGTCGTAGGAGGAGACGGAGCGCTCCTGCCGGTCGATGCCGAGCCCGGTACTCGCATTGCCCTGCGGGTCGAGGTCGATGATGAGCACCCGCTCGCCGATCGCGGCGAGCGCGGTGGCGAGGTTGATGGCGGTGGTCGTCTTGCCGACGCCGCCCTTCTGATTGGCGATGGTGATGATGCGCGTGGTCATGTTTGCCGCATTCGCGCCGTCTTAACGGCGATGGTCTCTCTGCGCCGCAACCCCGAGATTTCGAGGATCACGCTCTCGGGATCGATGGCGCTGCGATGTTCTACCAGATCGAATTGCCAGTCGTTAAGGCTTTCTTCCACCTCGCGGCGGTAATCCCGCCCTTTGTGGAACAGTGCCCTGGCGCCTTCCGTCAGCCAGGGCGAAGCGAGATCGAGCAGCGGCGCCAGCGGCGCCAGCGCCCGCGCCGTCACGATGTCATACCCGCCCCCAGCGCCCTCGAAAGCCTCGATCCGCGCCACATGGACCCGCGCCGGCGCCTCGGCCTCGCCCAAAACCGTTTTCAGGAACGCGCCCTTCTTGGCATTGCTCTCTACGAGATCGATCCTTGCGCCCGGCCTGTCGCGCAGCAGGATCGCGACCACCGCCCCGGGGAAGCCGCCACCCGAGCCTAGATCGAGCCAGCGGAGCGCCGCAGGTGCGAGCCGGAGGAGCTGAGCGCTGTCGAGGATATGACGCTCCCACAGATGCGGAAGCGTCGACGGCGCAGCCAGGTTGATTCGCGCCGACCAGCGGCGAAAGGCGGCCTCGAATCGCTCCAGCCCCTCGAATGTTTCACGTGAAACCGGACCGGCGATTTCTTCGAGGCCTGTGCGCCGATCCATGCTCAAGCGGCGCCCCTGCGCGCCTCGACCTCGGACTGTCGGATGCAGGCGATGACGATGCCAAGCGCGGCGGGCGTCATGCCGTCGATCCGCTGCGCCTCGGCGATCGTCCGGGGCCGCCGCGTCGATAGCTTCTGTTTGAGCTCATTGGAAAGACCGGAAACCCGCGAGAAATCAATCGCCTGCGGGATCTGCGTCTGCTCTTCCCGCCGAATCTGCTCCGCCTCGCTCCGCTGCCGGTCGAGATAGACGGCATATCGCGCCTCGGTTTCCAGCGCCTCTGCCGCTGACGGCTCGATGGCGCTCAGCTCCGGCCAGATCGCTGCCAGACGAGGGAGATCGACATCCGGATGGGACAACAGGTCGTAAGCTGACCGCCGCACCCCGTCGAGTTTCAGTTCGAGCCCGAAACGACCGGCCTCGTTCGGGGTAAGGTTAACGCTCCGGGCCAACGCCCGGGCGGCGTTGAGTTTCTCCTCCCGCGCTCTGAAGCGCGCCAGCCGTGCGGCCGAGGCGACCCCCAGGCGCTCGGCCAGCGGCGTCAGACGCTCGTCGGCGTTGTCGGCACGCAGCGACAACCGGAACTCCGCCCGCGACGTGAACATCCGGTACGGTTCGGTGACGCCGCGGCTGGTCAGGTCGTCGACCATCACCCCGATATAGGCTTCGGTGCGGCTGATTTCGATCGGCTCGGACCCGCCCGCCCGCCGCGCCGCGTTGATGCCGGCGAGGATTCCCTGCGCGCCGGCTTCCTCGTAGCCGGTCGTGCCGTTGATCTGCCCGGCCATGAACAGGCCGCGCACCGGCCGCGATTCGAGGCTGGGCCGGAGATCGCGCGGATCGACATGGTCGTATTCGATCGCGTAGCCGGGTTGCAGCATGGTCGCGCGCTCCAGGCCCGGGATTGTCTTCAGGATTTCGAGCTGGACGTCTTCGGGAAGCGAGGTGGAGATCCCGTTCGGATAGACGGTGTCGTCGTCCAGGCCTTCGGGTTCCAGGAAGATCTGATGCCCGTCGCGCTCGCCGAACTTGACGATCTTGTCCTCGATCGACGGGCAGTAGCGCGGGCCGATGCCCTCGATGGAGCCCGAATACATGGCCGAGCGATGGAGATTGTCGCGGATGACCCGATGCGTCGCCTCGGTCGTGCGGGTGATGCCGCATTCGATCTGCGGCTGCGCGATTCGGTCCGTCATCAGCGAGAACGGGACGGGATCTTCATCCGCCGCCTGGCTGTCGAGTGAAACCCAATCGATCGTGCGGCCGTCGAGCCGCGGCGGCGTCCCCGTCTTCAGACGGCCGAGACGAAAGCCGGCCTGCGCGATCGTCGCGGAAAGCTGCATGGCCGCCTTCTCGTTGACGCGCCCGGCCTGGATGCGGCGGTCCCCGATATGGATGAGGCCCCGCAGGAAGGTCCCCGTCGTCAGCACCACCGCCCCGGCCGAAAGTTCGGTTCCGTCAGCAAGCCCTACGCCAGTCACACTACCCTCAACAATCGAGAGCGAGACGACTTCTCCGGCGACCACAGACAATCCATCCTGTGCCTCGATCGCCGCCTGCACGGCCTGCCGGTAGAGCTTGCGGTCGGCCTGCGTTCGCGGGCCCCGCACTGCGGGACCCTTGCGGCGATTGAGCATACGGAACTGGATCCCCGCTTCGTCGGCCATGCGGCCCATCAGCCCGTCGAGCGCGTCGATCTCGCGGACGAGATGACCCTTGCCGAGCCCGCCGATCGCCGGATTGCAGGACATGACACCGATCTTAGATGCATCCAGCGTGACGAGCGCCGTCTTGGCGCCGGCGCGCGCGGAAGCGGCCGCGGCCTCGCAGCCGGCATGCCCGCCGCCGATGACAATCACGTCGTAACGCATATGAATCTCCAGTCAGGCCGACGAGTTGTCCTAACCTGCCCGCGAGTCAAGAGGTCCCGCCATTGTTTCACGTGAAACCGATGTTTGTGCGGTTTTCGCGTCAGCGCTATCGGCGCTACGGCGTGTTTCACGTGAATCATGAGAGCCGGACCGGCCAAAGCCCTCGTTGTTTCACGTGAATCACTTGCCGATACAGAACGTCGAGAAGATGGCGCCCAGGATTTCCTCGGTATCGATAGCTCCCGAGACGCGACCAACGTCGTCAGACGCGATCCTCAACCCCTCCGCCCTCAATTCCAGTTGCTTTTCATCATCAAGCGCGTCGGAAAGCTCCGCTATCGCTGACCTCAACAGATCGACATGCCTCTGGCGCGTCGGCACCACCCTACTCTCCGCAACGCCGACCTTCTCCTTAGCGCGGGTCTCGATCTCGGAGAGGAGCACGTCGATGCCCGCGCCGCTCACCGTCGAAATCGCCAGATCGTATGGCCCCAACTCCCCACTGTTGAGATCCAGCTTCGTTCCGATCCTCAACGCGGAAGCCGCCCCCGGCACTTCGACCCGGTGCGGATCGGTCACGTCTTCCAGCACCAGCACAAGATCAGCCAAGGCGGCGGTGCGGCGCGCGCGTTCAATCCCGATCATCTCGACGCGCCCCGCCTTCGCGCGCAGGCCGGCGGTGTCGGCAAGAATCACCTTCGAGCCGCCCAGATCGAGGGAGATCTCCAGCACGTCGCGTGTCGTGCCGGGCTCGTCGGAGACAATGGCGACGTCCCGGCCAGCCAAGTAATTGAGAAGGCTTGATTTTCCGGCATTCGGCGCGCCGACGATCGCGACCCGAAAGCCTTCACGGACGATTTCAGCGGCCCGGAAACCGGCCAGATGGCTTTCCATCTCCGCCCGCAGCGCCGCGACGTCCGCCCAGACCGCGGCGGCGACCGAGCCAGGGACGTCGCCCTCATCGGAAAAGTCCAGCTCGGCCTCGATCATGGCGCGAGCATGCAGCAGCCGCGCGCGCCAGCCGGCATAGAGGGCGCGTTGCCGGCCGTCCGCATTGGCGAAGGCCAGCCGCCGCTGCGCTTCCGTCTCGGCAGCGATCAGGTCGGACAGGGCCTCGGCCGCCGTGAGGTCGAGCTTGCCGTTGAGAAAGGCGCGGCGGGTGAACTCGCCGGCCTCGGCCTGGCGGAAGTCGTCAAGCCCGCCGAGCCGGTCAAGCAGCGCCGCGACCACCGCGCGGCCGCCATGGACGTGGAACTCGGCGCAATCCTCGCCGGTAAAGCTGTCGGGGGCAGGGAAGTAGGCGACCAGGCCGCGATCGATCACGCTGCCGTCTTCCGACAGAAACCTGCGTAAAGTCAGGCGCCGCGGCGGGGGCAGGGCGCCGCAGAGCGCTTCGGCCGCGCGGCCCGCGCCATCCCCCGACACGCGCACGACGGCGACGCCGCTCGGCAGCGCGCCGCTGGACAGTGCGAATATGGTCGATGTCCGCTTCATGGCCGCTCCCATGCGGACGCGGCGTTCCGCATGTTCGTTCCGGAGCCGAATCGACAGTTCGGCTCCGGCGATCGTTCCGCCGGCGAATCGATCAGGTGTTCATCGAATCAAAGAAATCGCCGTTCGTCTTCGTCTGCTTCAGCTTGTCGATGAGGAACTCGATCGCGTCGGTCGTGCCCATCGGCGCCAGGATGCGCCGCAGCACGAAGATCTTCTGCAGGTCCTGCCGTGGCACCAGCAGGTCTTCCTTGCGCGTGCCGGACTTGAGGATATCCATGGCCGGGAAGATGCGCTTGTCCGCCACCTTGCGGTCGAGCACGATCTCGGAATTGCCCGTGCCCTTGAACTCCTCGAAGATCACCTCATCCATGCGGCTGCCGGTGTCGATCAGCGCGGTCGCGATGATGGTCAGCGAGCCGCCTTCCTCGATGTTGCGCGCCGCGCCGAAGAAGCGCTTCGGCCGCTGCAGCGCGTTGGCGTCGACGCCGCCGGTCAGCACCTTGCCCGACGACGGCACCACCGTGTTGTAGGCGCGGCCGAGGCGGGTGATCGAATCGAGCAGGATGACGACGTCGCGACCGTGCTCGACGAGACGCTTGGCCTTCTCGATGACCATCTCGGCCACCTGCACGTGGCGGGTCGCCGGCTCGTCGAAGGTCGACGAGATGACCTCGCCCTTCACCGAGCGCTGCATGTCGGTCACTTCCTCCGGCCGCTCGTCGATGAGCAGCACGATCAGGAAGCACTCCGGATGGTTGGCGGTGATCGAATGGGCGATGTTCTGCAGGAGCACCGTCTTGCCGGTGCGCGGCGGCGCCACGATCAGGCCGCGCTGGCCCTTGCCGAGCGGGGCGACGAGGTCGATCACGCGTGCCGACAGGTCCTTGGTCGGCGTCTCGATCTCCATCTTCAGCCGCTCGTCGGGATAGAGCGGCGTCAGATTGTCGAAATGGATCTTGTGCCGGATCTTCTCCGGATCCTCGAAATTGATCGTGTTGACCTTGAGCAGCGCGAAATAGCGCTCGCCTTCCTTCGGGCTGCGGATCGGCCCCTCGACCGTGTCGCCCGTCTTCAGCGAGAAGCGGCGGATCTGGGAGGGAGAGATGTAGATGTCGTCCGGGCCCGGCAGGTAGTTGGCGTTGGCCGAGCGCAGGAAGCCGAACCCGTCCTGCAGGACCTCGACCACGCCTTCACCGATGATCTCGATGTCCTGCGCGGCGAGCCGCTTGAGGATGGCGAACATCAGCTCCTGCTTGCGCATGACGCTGGCGTTCTCGACCTCCATCGACTCGGCGAACGCGATCAGGTCGGTCGGAGTCTTGCTCTTGAGTTCCTGTAGTTTCATTTCCTGCATGTGCGGATGCTCTGGGGCGAGGAGAAATATCTGCGGAAGATGCGAAGCTGCCGCGACGGCGGATGGCCGGACAAGGGCGGCGCTAGGCGGGGAGAGACCGCGACTCTTATCGCCGCGTAAGGCAAAGAGCAAGCCGGTTTAGCCCGGCTAGAATGGCTTCACGATGACCAGGACGACGATCGCGATCATCAGCAATGTAGGGATCTCGTTGACGATGCGCCAGTGGCGCGCCGGCTTTTCGTTGCGGTCCTCGGCAAAGCGGCGCACTGCCGCCGACAGGTAGCCGTGCATGCCCGACATCAGCAGCACCAGCGCGATCTTGGCGTGCAGCCAGCCGCCCTGAAAGGCGAAGCCGCGCCAGGCGAGCCACAGACCGGCCGCCCAGGTCGCGACCATCGCCGGATTGATGATGGCGCGCAACAGGCGCCGCTCCATCACCTTGAACGTCTCCGACTGCACCGAGCCTGGCTCGGCCCCGGTGTGGTAGACGAACAGCCGCGGCAGGTAGAGCATGCCGGCCATCCACGAGATCACCGCGATCACGTGGATCGCCTTGATCCATGCATAGGCGCCGTCGCCGACGACGAGGAAAAGCAGCGCCGTCAGCACCACGAAGATAGCGATCCCCAGCACCGCACGCACCAGCGCCCTGTTGTTGCCCGTACCCGTCACCCTGGCATCCATCAGCGCCGCGCCTCCCTGACCTGCCTGACCATCGCCTCGACATGCGCGACCGGAGCCTCCGGCGTGATGCCGTGGCCGAGGTTGAACACCAGCGGCCCGTCGCCGAGCTCGGCCAGGATGCGATCGACGCCCTCCTCGAGAGCCGCCCCGCCTGCGACGAGCCGCAGCGGGTCGAGATTACCCTGCACCGCGCCGTCGCGCTGGAGCCGGCGCGCCTGCGACAGCGGCACGCTCCAGTCGAGCCCGACCGCATCGACGCCCGTCGTAGCCCGGTAGCCGTCATAGAGGCTTCCCGCGCCGCGCGGAAACCCGATCACCGGCACGTCGGGAAAACGTTCCCGAACACGGGCGACGATGCGCGCCACCGGTGCCGCGCAAAAGCGGGCGAAGCAATCCTCGTCGAGCACGCCCGCCCAAGAATCGAAGATCTGCACCGCGTCCGCCCCCGCCTCGATCTGCCGAACGAGGTATTCGGCGCTGTAGTCGGCGAGCAGGTCGATCAGCTTCGCGAAGGCTTCCGGCTCGCGATAGGCGAACAGCCGCGCCGGCGCCTGGTCGGGCGTGCCATGGCCGGCGATCATGTATGTGGCGAGCGTCCATGGCGCCCCGCAGAAGCCGAGCAGCGTCGTCCCGGCCGGCAGCTCCGCCCGCAGCCGCCGCACAGTCTCGTAGACGGGCGAAAGATTCACGTGAAACTTTTCGCCCGAGAGCTGCCCGATCTCGTCCGGCCCGATCGGCGTCATCACCGGCCCGCGGCCTTCCTCGAAGGCGAGGTCGCGGCCGAGCGCATGTGGCACGACGAGGATGTCGGAGAACAGGATCGCCGCATCGAAGCCGAAGCGGCGGATCGGCTGCAGCGTCACCTCGACCGCGAAGTCGGGATTGTAGCAGAGGTCGAGGAAACCTCCGGCCCGCTCGCGCGTTGCCCGATACTCGGGAAGGTAGCGGCCTGCCTGCCGCATCATCCAGAGGGGAGGCGGGAACAGGCTCTCGCCCTTCAGCACCCTGACGACGCGCCGGTCTTTTGCCATTCGTTCCCTCGCGTCCATCCCGCTCAATACAAAAATAAATGAGAAAAGAAGGATTCTTCTGTTTCTACGACTCTGTGCCTTGCGGGATTAGCATGTTGTCCACCGTCCGCCCAACCGCGACGTCCCGGCCCCGCCAGCGGTGGCTTGTCGCAGCGCTGGAGAATTGCGGGGATCGTTCCTAAAACCTGAGCGATTCCAAGGGCGTCATAACCTCCGTCCATGTCCGTCGCCGATCCAGCCATGTGAATGATCGCGGCCGTTCCCGCAATCCCCAGAGCCGTACCGCATCGGCCCCGCGCGGCATCGATTGTGGAAGAAACCCCTTCTGATACAGTGCCGGCCGCCGAACCGAAGAAGGCCAGCCTTTTGTCCACAGCAGATCACAGCGGCGCACCGGAGCGCGCCGGGCGTCCGCAGAGCTTCTTCCATCTCCACCTCGTCTCCGACGCCACCGGCGAAACCCTGCTCGCCGCCGGCCGCGCGGCGGCCGCGCAATACAAGAACGCGCGCGCGATCGAGCACATCTATCCGCTCGTGCGCACCGAGAAGCAGCTCGGCAAGGTGTTCGAGGACATCGAGCAGGAACCGGGCATCGTGCTCTACACGCTGGTCGACCAGAAGCTCGCCAAGGAGATCGACCGCCGCTGCGGCGAGATGGGCCTGCCCTGCGTCTCCGTGCTCGAGCCGGTGCTCGCCGTCTTCCAGTCCTATCTCGGCGCCCCGGCCGGCCGCCAGGTCGGCGCCCAGCACGTGCTCGACGCCGACTACTTCCGCCGCATCGACGCGCTGAACTTCACCATGGAGCACGACGACGGCCAGATGCTGCACGACATCGACCAGGCCGACATCGTGCTGGTCGGCATCTCGCGCACCTCTAAGACGCCGACAAGCATCTATCTGGCCAATCGCGGCATCAAGACCGCCAACGTGCCGATCGTGCTCGGCGTGCCGATGGCCGAAGGCGTGGTCAACGCGAAGGGGCCGCTGGTCGTCGGCCTCGTCGCCTCGGCCGAGCGCATCTCGCATGTCAGGCAGAACCGCGTCCTCGGGACGTCCGGCGACTATGACGGCAACTCCTATGTCGACCGTGCGACGATCTCCGAGGAGCTGACCTATGCGCGCAACCTGTGCGCCCGCCACGGCTGGGCGCTGATCGACGTGACGCGCCGGTCGATCGAGGAAACCGCGGCCGCCATCCTCGCGTTGAGGCCCAAGGGGCGCTAGACCATGTCGAACGGGAAGCCGAAGCGCGCCGCATGACCCCGTTCGGCACGACACGCTCCAGATAAGCGGAAACGCCAGCAAGGAGGACGAAACCGCCATGCCGGAACTCATCATCCTCGGATCGGGCAGCGCCTTCAGGCGCCGGCTTCTCGACAATGCCGGCGTCGAGGTGGAGGTCGTCCGCCCCCGGATCGACGAACGCGCGGTGGAGCAGTCGGTCGGCGGCAGCGGCGTCACGCCGGCCGAGCTCGCCGAGATCCTCGCCGAGGCCAAGGCGGTCGAGGTGAGCGGCCGCTGCCCCGGCCGTCTCGTGCTCGGCTGCGACCAGACCATGTCGTTCGAGGACGGCGTCTTCCACAAGGCGCCCGACATGGAGACGGCCCGCCGCAACCTGCTCGCTTTGTCCGGCCGCACCCACGAGCTCGACAGCGCGGTCGTGCTCGCCCGCGACGGCGAGGTGCTGTGGCGCCATGTCGGCAAGGCCCGGCTCACCATGCGCAGGCTGGAGCCCGCCTTCGTCGGCCGCTATCTCGCCAATGTCGGCGAGGCGGCGCTGCAGAGCGTCGGCGGCTACCAGATCGAGGGCGAGGGTATCCAGCTCTTCGAACGGATCGACGGCGACTATTTCACCATCGTCGGCCTGCCGCTGCTGCCGCTGCTCGCCGAGCTGCGCCGCATCGGCGCGATCGACGGCTGAGGCCATGGCGCTGTCCGCCCGGATCGTGTGGACCCTGCCGCAGCCGGATTCCTACCCGGCTCACCATATGGTATGAGATGCGACGACGCGTCCGCGAAGCGCGGGCCGCCACCGCGGCGATCGCCGCCGACGACGGAGGGTGACCTTTGATCATTCTCGGCCTGACCGGCTCGATCGGCATGGGCAAATCCACTGCGGCCCGCATGTTCGCCGACGAGGGCATTCCCGTCCACGATTCGGACGAGACGGTGCACCGCCTCTATGCCGGCCCGGCGGCCGCCCTCATCGGCAAGGCCTTTCCGGGCACCGTCGTCAACGGCACCGTCGACCGCAGGCGCCTGTCGGCGGCGGTCCTCGGCCGCCCCGAGGCCCTGCGCCGGCTCGGCGAGATCATCCACCCGCTGGTGCGCGCCGACGCCGACGCCTTCGTCGAGCGCCACCGCGCCCAGGGTGCGCGGCTGGTGGTGCTCGACATCCCGCTGCTGTTCGAGACGGGCGGCACGGACCGGGTCGATTCGATCCTGGTCGTCACCGCGCCGCCGGACGTGCAGAAGCAGCGCGTCATGGCGCGGCCGGGCATGACGGAGGAGAAGTTCGCGGCCATACTTGCGAATCAGGTCGCCGACAAGGAAAAGCGCCGCAACGCCGACTTCGTCATCGACACCGGCGGCGGCATGGAGGCGACGCGCGCCGAGGTGCGCAGCCTGATCTCCAGGCTGCTGGCCCGCGACCGGAACCAGGGACAGAACAAGGGTATCTGATGCGCGAGATCGTATTCGACACGGAGACCACCGGGCTGGACAACCGGGCCGACCGCGTCATCGAGATCGGCGGCATCGAACTCGTCAACCGCTTCCCGACCGGGAATACCTTTCACGAATACATCAACCCGCAGGGCCGCCCGGTCCATCCCGAGGCGCTCGCCATCCACGGCATCAGCGACGCCCAGCTCGCCGGCAAGCCGACATTCCCCGAGATCGCCGCGCGCTTCATCGAGTTCATCGACGGCGCCCATCTCGTCGCCCACAACGCGACCTTCGACATGGGCTTCATCAACATGGAGTTCGAGCGCATCGGCCATCCGGCGGTGGGGCTGGAGCGTGTCGTCGACACGCTGGCGATCGCCCGCCGCAAGCATCCGATGGGGCCGAATTCGCTGGATGCGCTGTGCCGGCGCTATGGCATCGACAATTCCCACCGCACCCGGCATGGCGCGCTGCTCGATTCGGAGCTGCTGGCGGAGGTCTATATCGAGCTGATCGGCGGCAAGCAGGCCGCCCTCGGCCTCGAACTGGCGGGCCAGGTCGAGGTGGTCGAGACGCGCTTCACGGTGGAGATCCGCACCCTGCAGCGCCCGGCGCCGCTGGCGCCGCGCATTTCCGGGGACGACCGCGCCGCCCATGCCCGGCTCGTGGCCGAGCTGGGCGAGAACGCGCTGTGGGCGAAGCTGGCCGACCGCCTGGCCGGCCGCGAAGCGGTCTGAGCTTCCGGCTGTGCCGGAAGGGGCCGGGCGTTACGCCTGTCCCTTGGCGCGCGACTGTTCCTCGGCGATCCGCTGCTGGAACATCTGGGCGAAGTCGATCGGGTCGATCATCAGCGGCGGGAAGCCGCCGTTGCGGGTCGCCTCGGCGATGATCTGACGGGCGAACGGGAAGATCAGCCGCGGGCATTCGATGAACAGCACCGGGAGCACGTGCTCCTGCGGGAAGCCTTCGACCCGGAACACGCCGCCATAGACCAGCTCGGCGTTGAACAGCACGTCGTTGTCGTAGGTGGCCTTGGCGTTCAGCGTCAGCGTGACGTCGAACTCCTTGTCGGCGATCGGGTTGGCGTTGACGTTGACGTTGATGTTGATCGACGGCGCCTTGTCGCGGCCGCGCAGCGACTGCGGCGCGCCGGGATTCTCGAAGGAAAGGTCCTTCACGTACTGGGCGAGGATGTTGAGCGTGGGCGAGGCGCCGTTTCCGTTCGCCATCGGCGCAGCCTCGTTCTTCTTGTCGTCGCTCTTCTTGTCGGCCATCGGCCCTGACCCCTATCTGTCGGGACCGCGTCGCCGCGCCGGTCCGCCGTTTGAGAATGGCGGCTTGGCTATCATGCGGGGTCGGCCCTGACAAGCAGAGCGCGTATGCCCCGGCCGGCGCGCTAGCCCGGCCCGCCGAGCCGGTCGCGGTCCGGTTGAGAGCGCGAAAACTCGTCGCTGTCGAGGTCGATGGTGCGATCGTCGGGGCGTGGCCCGCCGAAGCCGCCCGCCCACGGGCCGCGCGCGACGACCACGATGCGCGAGCGCAGCAGCCGCCAGGCGGCGTCGCGCACCGGCGGAATGAACAGCAGCAGGCCGACCACGTCGGTCAGGAAGCCCGGCATCAGCAGCAGCAGGCCGGCGACGAGGATCATCGCGCCATGCGCCAGCTCGCGGTTGGGCAGCGCGCCCCGGTCGACCTGGGCGCGGATGCGGGCCAGCGTGCCGAGGCCCTGGATGCGCAGCAGCGCCGCGCCCGCGACAGAGGTCGCCATCACCAGCAGCAGGGTCGCCAGCACGCCGATATGGCTGCCGACGACGACGAAGGTTGCGATCTCGAGGACCGGCACGAGGAAGATCAGGAAAGGCAGGAGGGAAGGGCGCACCGCGATCCGTGGAGATTGGCGCCGCGGCCGGCCGCGGCGGATGAATTTACAGTCAGATAGGCATGTTCGCTCTTCATTTGAATGATCGGCGCTGCCATTCTATATGAATCGGGCGCGTGCAGCTCCTTCGGGGTTGGTCCGGACCCGCCCTCGCGGTCGGCCGGGCCACCATCGGCAACTGGCGGAAGACATGGGTTTCTTCGACTTCGGCACTATCTTTTTCCTGGTTGCGGCTGTGGTGATCTTCATCCAGCTCCGGAACGTGCTCGGAAAGCGCACCGGAAGCGAGCGTCCGCCCTTCGATCCCTATACCGCCGGCCGCACCCGCGCCGACGACAAGACCGCCGCGCAGGACAACGTCGTCGCCCTGCCGCGCCGCAAGGGCGCGGCCGAGCCGGCCGCCGAGCCCTATGCCGAGATCGACGCCATCGCCTCGCCGCTGTCGGACCTGAACAAGGGCCTGCGCGCCATCCGCGACGCCGATCCCTCCTTCGAGCCGAAGACCTTCGTCGAGGGCGCCAAGATGGCCTACGAGATGATCGTCATGGCCTTCGCCGACGGCGACCGCCGCACGCTCAAGAACCTTTTGTCGCGCGAGGTCTATGACGGCTTCGCAGCCGCCATCACCGAGCGCGAGCAGCGCGCCGAGAAGATCCAGTCCTCCTTCGTCGGCATCAACAAGGCCGAGATCGTCGGCGCCGAGATGAAGGGCGGCGACGCCCATGTCACGCTGCGCATCGTCAGCGAGCTGATCTCGGCGACGCTGGACAAGGCCGGGGCGGTGATCGACGGCGATCCCGAGACGGTCGCCGAGGTCAAGGACGTCTGGACCTTCGCCCGCGACACGCGCTCCAAGGATCCCAACTGGAAGCTCGTCGCCACCGAGGCCGAGGACTGAGAAAAGGCCCGGGGCGCCACGATGCCGGCCGGCGCTGACCTAGAGCCCGAAAGCTTTTCCGTACTCCCCGGCTGGGCGGGCGACGACCACGCCGCCGCCTACGCCGCCTTCCGCCGCTCGGCTTTCCGCGCGCTCGAAAAACCCTACCGGACGGGCTCGCTCCGCATCGAGGCGGCCGCCTTCGACCCCGCCTTCGCGGCTGCGCGAGCCATGTCGGCGCCGACGGCGGCCGAGGCCCGCACCTTCTTCGAGACGCATTTCCGTCCGTTCCGCATAAGGCCGCGCGGCGGCGCCGGCTTCGTCACCGGCTTCTACGAGCCGGTCGCGCGCGCCGCGCCGGTACGGACGCCGGAATTTACCGTCCCGCTCTACCGGCGGCCCGACGATCTCGTCGACCTCGACGACGCCGGCCGCCCCGCCGGCATGGACCCCTATTTCGCCTTCGGCCGGAAGACCGATGCCGGCATCGTCGAATATTTCGACCGCGGCGCGATCGAGCGCGGCGCGCTCGCCGGCAGGGGGCTTGAGTTCGCCTGGCTCGCCGACAAGGTCGACGTCTTCTTCATCCACGTGCAGGGCGCGGCACGCCTCGTCATGCCGGACGGCGCGGAGCGGCGCGTCACCTATGCCGCCAAGTCCGGCCATCCCTTCACAGGCGCCGGCCGGGTGCTGGTCGAAAAGGGCGAGCTCGCGCTGGCCGACGTCACCATGCAGTCGATCCGCGCCTGGTTCCGCGTCCATCCGGATCGCGTCGACGAGATCCTGTGGCGGAACCGCTCCTTCATCTTCTTCCGCGACGCGCCGGTGGACGATCCGACCCTCGGTCCGGTGGCCGCGGCAAAGGTGCCGCTGGCGGCCGGCCGCTCGATGGCCGTCGACCGGCTGATCCACACCTTCGCCACGCCCTTCTTCGTCGACGCGCCGACGCTGACGGCCTTCGGCGGCGAGCGTTTTAGCCGGCTCATGATCGCGCAGGATACGGGCTCGGCCATCGTCGGCCCGGCGCGCGGCGACCTCTTCGCCGGTTCCGGCAACGCGGCCGGCGAGATCGCCGGCGTGGTGCGCAACGCGGCCGACTTCCACATCCTGGTCCCGGCGACGATCGCGGAGCGCTTCCCGTGACGGCGCGGCGCGGCACGAAAGGGCTCACGACCGAGGACCGCATCCTCTGGCACAAGGTGGCGCGCTCGGTGAAGCCGCTGCCCGGCGTCGAGCTTGAGCCTGTCGAGACGGTCGAGCCGGAGCCGCCGGCGCTCCCGCAGGTGGCTCCCGGACCGGCTTCCGTACCGCCCTTCATCTCGGCACCGCAGCTTCCGAAGCCGGCTACGCGTCCGCGCCCGACCGGCCTCGACGACCGCACCCACGGCAGGATAGCCAAGGGCCGGCTGTCGATCGAGGCGCGCATCGACCTGCACGGCCTCACCCAGGCGGAGGCGCATGGCCGGCTGCTCGGTTTCCTGCGCCAGGCGCATGCGTCGGGCCTGCGCCACGTGCTGGTCATCACCGGCAAGGGGACGTCGAAGGGCGGCGACGGCGTGCTGCGCCGCGCCGTGCCCGGATGGCTGGCGACGGCTCCCTTCGCCGGCCTCGTCGGCGCCCACGCCGAGGCCGCGCGCCAGCATGGCGGCGAGGGCGCGCTCTATCTGCGGCTGCGCCGCGCCGGCCCCGCCGGATGACCCCGTTCGGCCAGCGGCTGCGCGAGCTGCGCCGGGCGAAGGGCGTCAGCCAGAAGCAGATGGCCGCCGCGCTCGGCGTCAGCCCGGCCTATCTCTCGGCGCTGGAGCACGGCCATCGCGGCGCGCCGGGCTGGCCGATGGTTCAGAAGGTGATCGGCTATTTCAACGTGATCTGGGACGAGGCCGAGGAATTGCAGCGCCTCGCCGCGCTCTCCGACCCGCGCATCGTCATCGACACCGCCGGTCTGTCGCCGCGGGCCACCGAGCTCGCCAACCTGCTGGCGCAGAAGGTGCGCGAGCTCGACGATAACCGCCTCGACGGCCTGATCGCCCAGCTCCGCGCGGAAAATCGTCGTGACTGATGTCGGCGCCGGCCGTGTCCGGCCGTCCTTCGGGTAGATGCTCGAGGATGGAGGGATCGATGAGCGAGAAGACGATGGTTCGCGTGGGCTGGCTGCTCAGCGGCCTCTACGTGCTGTTCATGCTGGGCGCCTCGGTCGCGCCGAAGCTGCTGGGCATGGAAGTCGCGGACGAGACGATGCGCCAGCTCGGCTGGCCCGATGGCTACGTGACGATGATCGGGCTGATCGAGCTCGCCTGCGTGCTTCTTTATATATGGCCGCGCACCAGCGTGCTCGGTGCCGTGCTGGCGATGGGCCTGTTCGGCGGCGCGATGGCGACGCAGGTCAGGATCGGCAACCCGCTGTTCAGCCACGAGCTGTTCGGCCTCTATCTCGGCCTGTTCATGTGGGGCGGCCTGTGGCTGCGCGACCCGGCGCTGCGGGCGATCTTCCCGTGGCGGAAGGGCTGAAGGCCTATTTGAACAGCCCTTCGAGGTCCTCGATGCGGTCGTTCACCAGCCAGCCGTAATAGTTCTCCTCCGGCAGCCGCGCGGATTGCCCGTTGGCGCGGCGCCGGTCGTTCTCGGCCTTCAGCGCGCGGGCCCGTCGCTCCGGGTCGCCGAGATTGTAGAGGGTGGCGGTGATGCCGGGGTTCTTCGAGATGTCGAAGCCGGCGATCCGCGCATAGGCGTCGATCGAGGTTTTCAGCGTCGCCGCCACGTAGGGCAGCGTCAGGTCCGGGTCCATGATCGTCCGGTAGACCTGCCCCGGATCGTCGGCCGACAGCTTCGGCAGGCCGGAGACGCGGTGGACGAGGTCGCTCATCTGCAGCGCCGTCAGCGGGTTGAGCTGACCGATGCCGAAGGTCTGGCCGGCATAGAGCGGCTGGAAGAAGACGGCGCCGAACCGGTCGTCCGGGAAGCGCCTGCCGTCGACCGTCTTGCCGCGGAAGTCGCGCTCCCAGATGCGCTCGCGGCAGGCCCAGATCTCGTAGCTGTCGGAGACCTTCTCGCATTCCTCGAACTGCGGCCGGGCGACGAAATCGGTCACCGATTCGCCGTTGTAGCGGAAGGCGATGGCCGAGCCGACATAGGAGAACGCCTTGACGTAGTAGGTCTGCAGGCGGTCGTAGACGTCGACGTTGTAGGTGTGCTCGCCGATGATGGCGCCGACCATGTGGATCGGGGCGATGCCGTATTGCCGCGCCGCCGCCGCGATCTTGGCGCGCAGCTCTCCGTCCTTGCGCAGGAAGTCGAGCACGCGCCGGTACTTCGCCTCGTAGGTCGTGTTCAGCGCCTGCGTGCGGCTGGCGGAGCCGTAGGGCACCGGCGGCTGCGTCGCATTGCGGTTGCCGGGCGGCACGAGCGTCGCCGCCAGCCCCGGCAGGGCTGCCGTGAGCAGCATGCAGAGTGCTGGAATGACGGCCCGCCGCGTGTTTCGCATACTGGTTGTCGCCCTGCCCGACTGTGCAACCTTTAGGGAGTGCCGCGGATCGTGTCGAGCCGGGCGGGCCGGAAAACCGGCCGGCGCGGGTGCCGCGCCGGCCGCAAGCCTTACAGGATGAAACGAGACAAATCTGTGTTCCTGGCGAGGTCGCCGACCCGCTTCCTCACATATTCGGCGTCGATTGTGACTTCCGTGCCACCCCGGTCCGGCGCGTCGAAGGAGATTTCGTCGAGCACGCGCTCCATCACGGTCTGCAGCCGCCGCGCGCCGATGTTCTCGATGCTGGCGTTGAGGTCGACCGCGATGCCGGCCAGCGCGTCGATCGCGTCGTCTGTGAAGGAGAGCGTCACGCCCTCCGTCGCCATCAGCGCGATGTACTGCTTGATCAGGCTCGCCTCGGTCTCGGTCAGGATGCGGACGAAGTCCTCCTTCTCCAAGGCCCTCAGCTCGACGCGGATCGGCAGGCGGCCCTGAAGCTCGGGCAGCAGGTCCGACGGCTTCGAGACGTGGAAGGCGCCCGAGGCGATGAACAGGATGTGGTCGGTCTTGATCTGCCCGTATTTGGTCGCCACCGTCGTGCCCTCGACCAGCGGCAGCAGGTCGCGCTGCACGCCTTCGCGCGACGGCCCGCCGGAGATGTCGGAGCGCGCCGCGATCTTGTCGATCTCGTCGATGAAGACGATGCCGTCGTTCGCCGCCGATTCCAGCGCCTGCCGCACCACCTCGTCCTGGTCGAGCAGCTTGTCGGACTCGTCGGCGATCAGCAGCTCGTAGGAATCCTTCACCGTCGTCTTGCGCATCTTGGTGCGCTTGCCGCCCATCGCCTTCGACAGCATGTCGTTGATGTTCATCACGCCGATATTGGCGCCCGGCATGCCGGGAATCTCGAAGCTCGGCATGCCGCCGGTGCCGGCGTCGGCCACCTCGATCTCGATCTCCTTGTCGTCGAGCTCGTTGTCGCGCAGCTTGCGGCGGAAGGAATCGCGGGTGGCCGGGCTCGCCGTCTTGCCGACGAGGGCCTCCAGCACGCGCTCCTCGGCGTTGAGGTGGGCGCGCGCCTTGACGTCCTCGCGCATCTTCTCGCGCGTCAGCCCGATGGCGATCTCGACGAGATCGCGCACGATCTGCTCGACGTCGCGGCCGACATAGCCGACCTCGGTGAACTTGGTCGCCTCGACCTTGACGAAGGGCGCGCCGGCGAGCTTGGCCAGCCGCCGCGAGATCTCGGTCTTGCCGACGCCGGTGGGGCCGATCATCAGGATGTTCTTCGGCATCACCTCTTCGCGCATCTGGCCTTCGAGCTGCTGGCGCCGCCAGCGGTTGCGCAGCGCGATCGCGACGGCGCGCTTGGCGTCCTTCTGGCCGATGATGTAGCGGTCGAGTTCGGAAACGGTTTCGCGGGGGGAAAAATTGGTCATTCGTCTGTCTCTTCCGGTGCGTCCCGCCTCATCATGAGCACGGAACCGTAGATCGTGTGTCTCTCGTCGAAGGCGGTGAAGCCCGCCTTCTCATAGGCGCGTATGGCGCGCGCGTTGACCGGGTCCGGGTCGATGATGACCCGCGGCACGCCTTCCTCGAACAGCATCTCGGCGAAGCGGGCGACGATCGCCGAGCCGTGGCCCTTGCCGAGAAGCTCGGCCGGGCCCATCGAGATGTCGAGCCCGATCGTGCCGGTCGGCTGGTCCTGGTAGGGATGGCCGTCCTCCAGATGCGGGTCGTAGCTCTGGAGATAGGCGATGGGCTCGCCGTCCAGCTCCACGATCAGCGGCTCCGTCTCGATGCTGTCCATCGCCTCGCGGATCTCCGACACGCTCAGCTCGGCGTCGTCGCCCCACCATTCCGCATTGTGCGGGCGGGAGAGCCAGTCGGCCAGCATCGGCAGGTCGTCTTCCTCGACGGCGCGGAAATCGTAGCGCGCGGCCCTGCCGTCATTCGGCATCGAGCGTTTCCACCACGACGTTCTGGTTGGTGTAGACGCAGATGTCGGCGGCGATCTTCATCGCAGTGCGGGCGATCTCCTCGGCGTCCTTGTCGGTGTCCATCAGCGCGCGGGCGGCCGCCAGCGCGTAGTTGCCGCCCGAGCCGATCGCCATCACGCCGTGCTCCGGCTCCAGCACGTCGCCGGTGCCGGTCAGCGCCAGCGTCACGTGCTTGTCGGCCACCAGCATCATCGCCTCAAGCCGGCGCAGGTAGCGGTCGGTGCGCCAGTCCTTGGCCAGCTCGACCGCGGCGCGGGTCAACTGGTCGGGATACTGCTCGAGCTTGGCTTCCAGCCGCTCCAGCAGGGTGAAGGCGTCGGCCGTGGCTCCGGCGAAGCCGGCGATCACGTTGCCCTTGCCGACCCGGCGGACCTTCTTCGCATTGCCCTTCATGATCGTCTGGCCCAGGCTGACCTGGCCATCGCCCGCGATCACCACCTTGCCGCCCTTGCGCACCGTCACGATCGTCGTGGCGTGCATCGTCAAATCATTGCTCATCAATGTCTCCGTGGCGGCCTCGTGAAGCACCGCCGTTTTCAATGTCGAGTCTATGTATGTGCGGCCCGGCCGAATGCAAACCGGCGGGCCCGACGGCCCGTCGCTTGCTTCTGGATATCGCCGTCGCCTGCTGTTAGAAGGCTCGCGCGAACAGGACCCCGACAGGGAATTTGCCCATGGCCTCCGGCGAGAAGGCGCGCCGCGCGAGCGTCGAGCGCAAGACGAAGGAAACCGCGATCTCCGTCGCCGTCGACATCGACGGGACGGGAAGGTCGGAGATTTCGACCGGCGTTGGCTTCTTCGACCACATGCTGGAGCAGCTTTCGCGCCATTCGCTGATCGACATGACGATCCGCGCCGAGGGCGACCTGCACATCGACGACCACCACACGGTCGAGGACACCGGCATCGCCATCGGCCAGGCGCTCGCACGGGCGCTCGGCGAGCGGCGCGGCATCTCCCGCTACGCCTCGCTCGACCTCGCCATGGACGAGAC